>NZ_JBQKUM010000038.1:0-49064 GCF_054968605.1 Pseudoalteromonas sp. G5_S1_14_S5
TTTGAAAAAGGCTCGTCAGAAATGACGAGCCTTTTTTGCGTTTGAAACATACTAAAGTAATTTGAGACATGAGGTCACGAGTTGACCCCGTGTACCTAGCCGGTCGCGCAGCTCCAAATTGAAAAGCCCGAACAGAAATGTTCGACTTTTTAGTTTTTGTCTTCAGCGTTTCCATATCAGCATTCTTCTTATTCGAACCCGTACTCAAACTTCATTTCTATCACTTAGCTTTTAAAAGCGAGATTTCCTATGAACGCGTTCCTCGCGCTAGGGAGTGACGTAGGCGGTTGCGGCTTCAAAGCCTTCGTAATATACCTTTTGGGTATTTAGTTTGTCATCATCTACCGAAAGAGGCTTATAGCCTAAAAACTTTCTAACAGTGTTTGTACACCCTCGCCGTCATCCTCGGGCGTGAGGGGCGAACGAACCGGAGATCTCGCTCTTATGCTCTATGTTGTTGATATTTAGAGCAAACTCTAATTCGCTGCGCGTATTAATTAACCAATTGTTAAAAACTATTGATAGTTCGTTTCGCTTTATGTTACTTTTCCGCGCAATCTCGGAACGGCCGATGTTCTAAAAGAGCCGCGATTGCTTTCTGGGGGATACGCGTAATGACCATTCTTGCTGATTGGGACATTACGTAGGGTAGGTATCGGCTAGTCCTTTAGCTGATAGACGGGATACTTATGGCGCAGTTCGCCATGCTAATGGGAAACCCAACATTGAATATACTAACTACAACACTGTTAATCAGCTCTGCATTTCCAAAGGGACCAGCTCCTCATAGCTGCCCGATCCTGCAAAAATGTCCAATTCTTCAAAACAGTAGCATTACTGAACCTTGAGCTCGCGCTAACAATTTTTCACTGTCTTAAGGCAGCTTAATCTCGTATTCGTCGTTTGACTTATGCGGGCGTACAGCCATATCTCATTTCTAGACAATATGCGTATTTCATTAAGAACTCTGGTTAATCGAGAGGGCTGGTGTGTATTTGCGTTTGCTGGAAGTGAGCATGAACATATTCAAGGGAATTTTTATGACTACCGCCTTTGAAGTCGATATCAACACTATCGCAAATTCATTTTCAACTATGGTTCCTATCTTAGAGGGAACTTATGACCTAACACCAGATGCTATTTTGCTTGAGCAAGAGCAGCACGAATCGGATGTTCGCTCATACCCAAGACGCCTACCAATTGCTATCAAGCGAGCATGCGGTGCCTTGGTTGAAGATACTCGTGGACAACTATTTTTAGATTGCTTAGCCGGTGCGGGTACACTTTCTTTGGGTTATAACCACCCAGAGATTAATCAAACACTCAAAGACCAACTCGATTCTGGTTTACCATACCAAACTCTTGATATCACGACTCAAGCAAAAGAGACGTTTATCAAGCGAGTGAAAGCCTTTCTTCCTCAAGAGTTTTCAAACAACTCAGTGATTCAATTCTGTGGTCCATCCGGCGCAGATGCTGTTGAAGCGGCGATCAAGCTAGCCAAGCAAACCACAGGTCGCAATACCATGTTTGCTTTCCGTGGTGCTTACCATGGCATGACCAATGGAACCATGGGCATGATGGGTAACCTAGGTACAAAAGAACGTCGCAGCGGTTTGATGTCTGATGTGCACTTTATGCCTTTCCCATACAACCTACGTTGCCCGTTTGGCATTGGCGGAGAAGCCGGGGCTAAAGCAAGCATTCGTTACATCGAACGCATGTTGAACGATGATGAGTCTGGCATCATGAAGCCAGCTGCAATGATCGTTGAGCCCGTACAAGGTGAGGGCGGTGTGATTCCAGCTCCTGCGTCTTGGCTACAAGGCTTGCGCCGTATCTGTGACGAGCACGGTATCTTACTGATTTTTGATGAAATTCAGTGTGGTGTCGGTAAAACAGGTCATCGATTCGCGTTTGAAGAATCGGGCGTTACCCCTGATATCTTGTGTCTGTCTAAAGCGATCGGTGGTGGGCTCCCGATGTCACTGCTTGTGTTTAATAAGAGTATCGACACTTGGAAAGCGGGCGAGCACACGGGTACTTTCCGTGGTAATCAACTAGCAATGGTGTCTGGTGCGAAAGCGTTGGAAATCATCGAGCGTGACGGCTTGGTTGAGCATGCAAAGATTGCCGGCCAATATCTACGTCAAGGTCTAGAAAAAATCCAATCTCGCGTGAACTGTATTGCTGAAGTTCGTGGTAAAGGCCTGATGCTTGGCGCTGAGATCAAGCAACCAAACGGCGAACTTAATAAATTTGGTGAGCCGAAATCAGATGGTGAACTGACACTAGCGATTCAACGTGCAGCGCTAGAGCGCGGTTTAATGGTTGAGAAAGGCGGTCGTGATGGCTCAGTGATTCGCTTCCTGCCACCGATGATTATCTCTTTCGAACAGATTGATTTTGCTCTACGTGTAATGGAAGAAGCCATCGTTGCGGCTGGTGGCGGTGTTCAAGAAGACCCAGCCTCTGGTGAACAGCCAAACCAAGAATGGAATAAGCATTTCATTCACACTGGCCCTCATGGTAGTGACGAGTTTGCCAATGTGATGAACCAAACCACTCTGGCGATGAAAACGGTTTTTGAGCAAGTTGAAACCCCTTATTCAGGACTTGGCCCCAAAGTGCTAGAAGCGTCTATCAATGCTGTTGATCTCGATAGCCACCAGCACACTTTGGTTGATGTTGTGTACAGTACCGCTGACCTAGTCGCGGCTAACTCTATCTTTGTGCAACACCCTGACTGTATCGCACACCTTCATACGCCTCCTCTCATAGCATCGGTAGCGGCGGAATCGATTATCGCCGCTCTGAATCAATCTATGGACTCATGGGACCAAGCATCGGCTGCAACGTATGTTGAACAGCGCGTGGTCGATTGGATGTGCGATAAGTACCAACTTGGCGAGCAAGCGGACGGTGTTTTCACCAGCGGCGGCACGCAAAGTAACCTAATGGGCTTATTGCTCGCGAGAGACTGGGTTGCTGATAAGCACAATGGTCACTCAATTCAAAAGTTAGGTCTGCCGGAGTATGCAAGCAAGCTTCGCATCTTGTGCTCAAACAAATCTCACTTCACGGTTCAAAAATCTGCGTCACTACTTGGCTTAGGCGAGAGTGCGGTGTGCTGTGTTGAGACAAACGCAAACGGCACCATCAAACCCGATTTGTTGGATGCAAAAGTGAAAGCGCTAAAAGCGCAAGGGCTGATTCCTTTTGCGGTAGTTGGCACGGCAGGTACAACTGATCATGGTGCGATCGATGACCTTGATGCAATTGCAGACATCGCTATCCAACAAGGCCTTTGGTTCCATGTCGACAGTGCTTACGGTGGCGCACTTATCTTAAGTAGCCACAAGGCTCGCTTACAAGGTATTGAAAAAGCAGATTCAGTGAGCGTCGATTTCCACAAGCTTTTCTACCAAACAATCAGCTGCGGCGCGGTGTTGCTGAAAGACAAAGCGAACTTTAAGTACCTTCTGCATCACGCAGACTATCTAAACCGTGAACACGATGAATTGCCGAACTTAGTCGACAAGTCTATCGCGACAACTAAACGTTTTGATGCATTGAAAGTATTCATGACAATGCAGAGCGTAGGGCCAAAGCAATTAGGTGATATGTACGATCATCTTCTTGAGCAAACGCTAGAAGTGGCAGACCTGATTCAAAACCAAGCTGACTTGGAGCTGCTTGCAGCGCCATCACTATCAACAGTGCTGTTCCGAGCTAAGCCGTCAGCAGACGGTGAGCTTGATTTAGACAAACTTAATCAAACGCTAAGACTAGAAGCGCTAACCCGTGGCGTTGCAGTACTTGGTGAAACGGTCGTGGATGGTAAAAGCGCACTTAAATTCACCATCTTGAATCCGTGCTTAAAGACTTCAGATTTCCAATCTCTTATTAACAAAATTCAAACTCTAGCGACAGAGCTAGCAGAACAACAAGGATAATTAATACTATGGCAATTCTACAAATTGGTGCAGGCGGCGTTGGTTGGGTTGTTGCACATAAAGCAGCACAAAATAACGAAGTTCTGGGTGATATCACAATCGCTTCTCGTACCATTGCTAAGTGTGAAAAAATCATCGAATCAATCAAAGGTAAGAACAACCTTAAAGATTCAACTAAGAAACTAGAAGCTCGCGCAGTAGATGCTGACGATGTTGATGCTCTTGTTGCTTTGATTAATGAAGTGAAACCAGATCTAGTCATCAACGCTGGTCCTCCTTGGGTAAACATGGCGATCATGGAAGCGTGTTACCAAGCAAAAGTCTCTTACCTAGATACATCGGTAGCGGTTGACCTATGTTCTGAAGGCCAACAAGTGCCACAAGCTTACGATTGGCAGTGGGGTTACCGTGAGAAGTTCGCTGAAGCGGGCATCACAGGCATTCTTGGTGCGGGTTTCGATCCTGGTGTGGTTTCAGTATTTGCAGCGCACGCGGTTAAGCACTTATTCGATGAGATCGACACGATCGACGTAATGGATGTAAACGCAGGTGACCACGGTAAGAAGTTTGCGACAAACTTTGACCCAGAAACCAACATGCTTGAGATCCAAGGTGACTCTTTCTACTGGGAAAATGAAGAGTGGAAGCAAGTACCTTGTCACTCTCGTATGCTTGAGTTTGATTTCCCTAACTGTGGCACTCACAAAGTGTACTCAATGGCGCACGATGAAGTGCGTTCAATGAAAGAGTTCATCCCAGCTAAGCGTATCGAGTTCTGGATGGGATTTGGTGATAAGTACCTAAACTACTTCAACTGTATGCGTGACATCGGCCTTCTTAGCCCAGAGCCGCTAACACTGCACGACGGCACAGTAGTTCAGCCTCTGCACGTGCTAAAAGCACTGCTACCAGACCCAACATCTCTTGCTCCAGGTTACACAGGTTTAACCTGTATCGGTACCTGGGTTCAAGGTAAGAAAGATGGTAAAGAGCGCAGTGTATTTATTTACAATAATGCCGACCACGAAGTGGCTTATGCAGATGTAGAACACCAAGCGATCTCTTACACTACAGGTGTTCCTGCAATTACCGCTGCACTTCAGTTCTTCCGTGGCGAATGGGCTGCTAAAGGTGTATTCAACATGGAACAGCTGAACCCTGACCCGTTCCTAGCAACCATGCCAGAAATTGGTCTAGATTGGCATGTTCAAGAGCTAGAGCCGGGGCAAGGTCTACCTTTAATCCATACTTTGAAGTAATTCTGGCTCTTTGCCCTCGTTGCGTTGTCCATCGTGCTCATTTACATTCGTAAACTCCGCGCGATGTCCTAGCTACAAGGGCAAAGTTCTGCGAATTGGCTCGGAATGACAACAACGCATAATGATATGCCGGTGCCTTAGCGTCGGCTTTGTTCGATTATCATGTGCCTTCGTGAACTCGAAGGCCGAAGGTATTAACATGCAAAACAACGAACTAAAAACGCCTTACTTCATGATTAACGAAGATAAGTTGATCGCGAATCTAGAGAAAGCTAAGCAGCTGAAAGAGATTTCAGGTGTGAAGTTAGTATTAGCACTTAAGTGCTTCTCTACATGGGGGGTGTTTGACATCATCAAGCCTTATTTGGATGGCACAACAAGCTCTGGCCCATACGAAGTAAAGCTTGGCCACGAAACGTTTGGTGGTGAGACGCACGCATACAGTGTGGGTTACAGCGAAGAAGACGTAAGAGAAGTGGCTGACATCTGCGATAAGATGATCTTCAACTCACAAAGCCAACTGGCCGCTTACCGACATATCGTTGAAGGCAAGGCGTCATTGGGCTTACGTCTTAACCCTGGTGTGAGCTACGCAGGGCAAGATCTAGCAAACCCAGCGCGTCAGTTTTCTCGTTTAGGTGTTCAAGCGGATTATATCAAGCCAGAGGTTTTTGAAGATATTGACGGTGTTATGTTCCACATGAACTGTGAGAATAAAGACGTTGATGCCTTTATCGGTTTGCTTGATTCAATCTCTGAGCAGTTTGGTGAGCACCTAGATAAGTTAGATTGGGTGAGCATGGGCGGTGGCATATTCTTCACTTGGCCGGGCTATGATATTGAGAAGCTTGGCCTTGCGCTAAAAGCCTTCTCTGAAAAGCACGGCGTGCAAATGTACCTCGAGCCGGGAGAAGCTATCATTACCAAAACAACGAATTTGGTTGTGACCGTGGTTGATATCGTTGAGAACGTGAAGAAAACCGCGATTGTAGATTCAGCAACCGAAGCACACCGCCTTGATACGCTTATCTACAATGAGCCTGCATCGGTATTAGAAGCGTCTGAAAACGGCAGTCATGATTATGTGATTGGTTCATGTTCATGTCTGGCGGGTGATCAGTTCTGCGAGGCGAGATTTGATGAGCCATTGCAGATCGGTCAAAAACTTCACTTGTTGGACAGCGCAGGTTACACCATGGTGAAGCTTAACTGGTTCAACGGCCTGAAGATGCCATCAATCTACTGTGAGCGCAGTAGTGGCGACATTCAAAAGCTGAATGAGTTTGGCTATCAAGACTTTAAACGCTCATTGTCACAATGGTCGGTTAAGTAAGTGAATCATATTTTATATAAGTCAAAAGAGCAGCGATTCAGCTGCTCTTTTTCATTTCCGGTTTCGAACAAAACTAGTTAAATGGTTTAACTAATCTAATAAGAGGGGAAGGAAAGTTACTTGGAACTGTAATCGTTTCCAGAGCGTCGTCGAAATCAATGATTAAACCATCATAGGCACTATTAATTTTGTGTGCGTCTGGTGTGTTCGTCCAGTAAGGTTCATTGGTTGTGGTTGGGAAGTACGTCAGGTTTATTGCTGGTCTAGTACAGCTATAATCAACGATTGAACTTAACTCTTTAATGTTAGGTAACCGAAAACCAGATTGGCCAGCAATAGTGGTCAGATCCGAATTTTTGGTTGCGATGAGCGCATCCTGCCAATTCTGATATTTAATCGCGGTACCATCACATGTGTCATTGGATTGATTGTAGGTTTCACCTAGGTTGCATTTTGACCAAAGTAAATTAGTCGTTACGTCTAGTAATGTGCCATCTTTACGATCAATAAATTGCCCGTCTTGGTGAGAGGGCGTTTGAGTTTGTACGCAGGCTTGAGCGATGGTATTTGCACTTAACAAAGAGGCTGTTACACCTAAGAATAGTTTTAGTCTCATTATTCAATACCTCCACTTACAGCCACAACCCCTGTCGAACCTGCAATGTTTTTATTACATAGCTCAAGTTCACCATTTTGAGAGTCAATACATCTAGCACTACCATCTTGCTTAACAGAACTAGAATGTGTGAAGAGTCGCTCTCCAAGATTAGGAAAGAAATCAATGGTGCCAGCAGGGGCGCTGCCGACATTGAAGTTAATAAATGAGCGGGCCTCAACAGGGGACGGTAATCGCCAATCTGTAATACCGCAAATTGAGCGACTGTTTAGGCTATCAATATAGCTAGCTGTATTACAGTAGTTGCTTCCTGAACCATCATTAATGTAAGCACATTGAGAAGATATCGGGCCGGCGCTATACAAGAGATCATTGGGTGCTCCGGCATAGCCGCCATTGGCTGTATTGTCAGAGTCGTACCAAGTATATGTGTATGATGCGCTTCTCCATGAGCTTGACTGGCTATCCCATGGGTAAGGGTTGGCGTCAGGGTCGTTTTTGTGGTTCTTGACCCAGGTGTCTACCTCTGATTTGCTGGGCAGTGCTATCGGATCTTGTTTCGCTTCAATATATAATCCGGTATGTTCGTCTCTAACGCAGCGCCAATCAGTAGCGCTAGGTGTTAGACGGTTTCCGTGAGCATCTAACTTGGTGTAGCGGAAGCCATACTCTCCATCCGAATGTTCGTCTCCATTTGTTACATCTAAACCAAAATCGGCATCTTGATTAGGGTGCGAGGCGGGGGGCGTGACGCTGTCGTATGCTGTGCCATCGAAATAGGTCACATAACCCGTATCGTTGAAGCTTTTTTGGCCGGGAATATAGAACGCAAGAGAATTGTTCTTAGCATCGATAGCCGTGTTTCCTGCACTAGCTATGGTATAGATGACAGATTCTCCCCCTTCATTGAAACTGTCTGCAATAGCAGAAAATTTGATGCTTGTTGATAGTGTTTCTGCGGGTATCTTGATACTTGATCCAACGATATCAACACTGAAGTCTTCAGCGGTGGCGATGCCTGTTTGAGCGAGTGTCAGCGTAACATCTTTAGAAGTATAGTGGTTTAGTTCTACTGTTTGAATAACGCTATCGCCCTCCACAACAGTTCTTAAGCCGTTACTAAAACTAACCGTTGGCTGTGTATCGCTATCATCAATGGTTACTACTGTTCGCTCGTTTGAAAGTGTGTAATTTGTATAGTTGTCAGCACTAATAGAGTAATGAAGTGTCTTGTTACCCTCGTACAAATTATTGTTTACTAGATTTAGCGGCAGATCAGCGCTGGTTGCACCTGCCGAAATTTTGACGTTTTGACTGGAGATAGCATCGTAGTTTTTAAAGGTACCAGCAGAGCGAGTTGTTACATCACTTGTCGAGATTGTTAAGGTCAGATCTTCAGTTAAGGCTTCGGAAAGAGAAACAGTAATTGATTGTGTACTAGAACCAGATGATGGCTCTGAAAATGAAATCGAGTTAGGTACGCTGATTTCAACTACTGATGGCGTAGATCCTGGGTCGGCTGTATTTTCATCATTATTTTCATGACCACTTTTGCATCCGCTAAACTGTGTCGCAAGAAGGACTACTGAGATGGCATTAAATTGCCAACTCGACCTTTTTCTTTCCATGTGTAAACCTAAATGACTGAATTATATAAGATAATCTATGGTAACAAAAATATGACACCAATGCTTTGTTTCATATGTCGTGCTTATATGTTTTTTTAGGTTTTATACATTTTTTGTAACTTATGTAAAGAGGGGGGAGTATCCTCCCAACGATAGGGTGCCGTTAGGAGGTTAATTCAATTAGCTCTCAACCATCACTCGAGTATCTTCACTGAGAGTTTCTAGTTCATTGATAACGTCATCTATTTGCACTTCGATTGGTAGCTTCACTGCGATTTTAGAAGTAAACAGGCTTGAGCTAACGCCGCCACCACCGGCAATAAATACGCGCTGGCAATCCATGTCGAGAATATTGATACCTTGTCTATCGAGTACGTGTGTCACTTCATTGACGATACCGGCGCGATCGTTAGAATCGAGTCTCAGATGGTGAATGGTATCTTGAACATTATGTGTATGGTCTGAATCAACAAAATGGACAATCAGGTCTGGGTTAGCGCTGAATGCCTCTTTAACAATCGATTTATTGATGGCTGGAAGCTGAACCTTTATTACACCTGCTACTTGGTCTTCAATAAAATTCACTTTACTGATGAGCCATTTGCCGTCGTTTTCATGAGTCACCGCAGCGAGTTGCTTGATCGTCGCAGGTGACGCTTTTCCGATAAAGTTTACGATAAATGTAGTGTTCATATCAGCCCCCAAAGTTTCAATTAATCATTGCTAATTAAATGTATGATATTAAGCGATAAAGTTCTTTAATTTCAGTGTAGAAGTTTACATCGAATAATGTTTGACCTGTGTCAATTTTTGAAACTAAGCTGCGTCGCAAAAAAAGAGAATGAAGAGTAGGGCACAAAAAAAGCGGCTTAAAAGCCGCTTTTTAGAAAAGTTTTGGTTACTACCAAAAGTAACCTGGTCGTTGTATTAGAAGGTTACTTTAAAGTTCATACCAACAAACTGAGAGTCGTATGGCGCGCCAGCATCGTAAGCGAATTTCGCGGCATCTTGGTTATCCCACCAAGGGTTAGTGTTCAGGTTAACTTCTGCGTCACCACCCCATGCATCGCTAACCCAGTAGTGGATATGACCAACAGGGTTAAGGAAGAATAGAGAAATGTCACCCATGGTTTGAGAACCCATCACTTCACCACCTGAAGCAATGATGTCTTGCTCAGTTTCTAGCATTATTTCACCCACAACCGCACCGAAGAAAGGTGTGATGAAAAGGTCTTGCCACGAAGGCACTTCTGCAAATGCTTCTACACCGTATTCCCAGAAGAAGGTCGACATCGTCCAAGAATACATGAAAGATTCAAACTCGTTGTAACCGGCGTGACGTGCAGCTGTGTAGTAAACACCACCAAAATACGGGTGCATCACATAGTTGAGGAAGTGTTCGTCGCGGTCCCAGACTGGGCCTTCAGATACGTTATCTTTCCACTTTTGACCTAGCTTACTTAAGTCACGTTGGTCGTCGTCCCATTTAGTGATACTTTCTGGTAAGAAGGTCATCAAACCAACGGTCGCCACACTTAAGCCAAGAATGGTGTAGGTTTGACTCATTAGGTAATCCCAATTTTTCTCTTCACTGACCAAAAGGTGCCTTGGTTGTTGGATTGAGAAATCATACTCTTCGCTAGATTCGCTCAGTGCGTAATTAGTACTAGGCTTGTAGGTGTACAAGCTATCATTTACACAGTAATCTTGAGCACATTCATCCGAATAAGAAAGGTTTATTGGCTGGTCGAAGTCGTATTGGCTTGCAACCGAGTTAACTGACATTAGCATTGAGAATGCAGCAGTAACCTTTGCTAGTAACGGTGATTTGGCCACAAGGGTCTCCATGAGAAAGTTTCGAATTGATCAGGGTCACAATTATCTATTAAATGCCTGATTTAGTGAACTAATAATTTATCGCTTTTCCTAAGAAAACCTTAGATTTAACATTATTAATATTTGTTAAAAAGCAAAATAGCTCAAACTTTAACATAGACCAGTTTGTAGATAATGCAGCGTCTTTTTATGACTACAAGGGATAGAAACATGACGAAAATCGCAATGTTAAGCACAGGTGAAGAAGTTCTTCACGGTGACATTGTAGACACGAACGCGGCTTGGATGTCAGCTGAGTTTTACCAGCACGGTTTTGCTTTGGCTAAACGTTCCACTGTTGGTGACCAAATGAATGCCTTAGTCGAAGAATTGTTGATGCTGAGCTTTAACTACGATGTGGTTATTGTGAATGGTGGATTGGGCCCGACTACCGATGATATGAGCGCAGCGGCTGCAGCGTCGGCTTCAGAGCAGGAATTAGTCATGTTTCCTGAATGGCTAAAACGTATGGAAGAGATGTTTTCTGGACGCGGTATGCCGATGCCAGACAGCAACCTAAAGCAGGCTTTGTTACCAGCAGGCTCAGAAATTGTCGATAACCCTGTTGGCACTGCTTGTGGCTTTAAGCTGAAGATTAACGATGCGACTTTCTATTTCACGCCGGGCGTACCGAGTGAGTTTAAGCGCATGGTGAGCTTTGAAATCATCCCTGACCTTGCTCGCACTTATCCTCCAGTAGTCGCGTCTGAATGCAGCCGTTTGTTTACCTTTGGTTTATCCGAGTCTGGTATTTCTGACGTGTTAGACCAATTGAAACTGCCGGAAGGTTATGAACTGGGCTATCGTTCTTACCTGCCGTTTATTGAAGTGAAACTGTTTGGGCCTAAGTCGGACCTAGAAACTCGCGTCAAGCTTCTACAAATGGTGTACAAGCTGTTAGAGAGTAACGTTGTCAGTGTTGATGAGCCTATGATCGACCATATCGGTCATATTATGGCGGAAAGAAAGAAAACCTTGTCGGTATCGGAAGTATCAACCAAAGGTGCACTTTCAGCTTGGCTACAATCGAATAAACAAGTTGAAGATTGCTTCGGTCACTCTTGGGTGATGGCGGAGCCAAAAGAGAGTGAGCTTGAAAAGAACGACTCACTAGCCGCAACGTTTGCTTTGGCTGGCGCGACAAGAGAAAAGTGCGGCACTGAGTTGGCCTTAGTCACGGGTAAGTTAGAGGGCAATACCTTTAGTGTTGCTTTGTCGAGCGAAGCGGGTGAGTGGGGACAAGTGCTGGAGTTTTACCGCCAATACAAGCGCGAAGATGCACGCACCATCATCAAAACTGTCGCTGCGGACATGCTCAGAAGGCATCTAGACAATAAACCTATGTTTGGTGATTATTCGTCAGTAAAACGCGTGAAGGATATGTTTATCCCTTCAGCGATCATCAAGTAAGCCGCTTTTGTCACTAACCAAGTTATCTTAAACTAAGGTTAAGACAGAGCAAAGAAAAAGGCCCAACATCTACAGAGGTGTTGGGCCTTTGCTGATAGCTGCAATAACTACATGCAAATAGATTGTCACGCCTGTCAGACTGCTTGTTCAGCAGGCGCTATAAAGATTGAAGCTGGTGAGCTACCTAGCTCCGCTTTAGATAAGTGTAATGGCTGTGGAGAGTGTAGAAGCGCTAGTTACATCGGTTCAGTGACGTTGAGCCTCACTCATTAAGAAAGGTTTGAGTGTTGTCGCTGTCGACAGGAAGTCTTATTCTAAGCAGTAGAGTGAGTATTGAAAACATGGTATTCAAATCACCATGCATTAAAATAAAAAAGGGTCCGCATTCCTAGAGGAGGCGGACCCTTTTCGCTGGATCTCTTGAAGCTTTCGAGTTGCCGTGTAATTCACGCGATTCGAAACAAGTCGAACCAATTAAGCACGTTTTTGCTTGTTTCGATGGATCACGTTACTCAATGATAGATCGGATTTCGCTTTGCAGATACAAGGTAAAATCTCGTTGTCTTGTGTGTAAGCCATTGCAAAACCAACGTACTCAACCTCACCAGAATCCAATGTACAGCGACAAGCACCACAGTGGCCATCACGGCAGTTGTATTCTGGCTCTAATCCTGCCTGTTCCATTGTTTCCAATAGCGTATTTGATGGGTTAGATTCAATTGAAGTTAGCTTGTTGATTTTGATTGTTGGCATTACAGCTCAAATCCTTCAAAGTCGTCAGCTTTCACTTCGTTGTCGATCTGACCAACTAGGTAAGAACTGATTTCAGCTTCTTGTGGAGCAACTTGTACGTTATCAGAAGACAACCAAGCGTTGATCCATGGAATAGGGTTCGATGTTGCTTCAGGGTAAGCAGTGCCTAGACCAACCGCTTGCATACGGATGTTAGTGATGTATTCAACGTATTGGCAAAGAATGTCTTTGTTTAGACCAATCATAGAACCATCTTTGAATAGGTATTCTGCCCACTCTTTTTCTTGTTCAGCCGCTTGCTTGAATAGGTCGAAACACTCTTGCTTACACTCCTCTGCGATTTGCATGAATGTGAAGTCGTCTTGACCGTTACGTAGCAAGTTGATCATGTGCTGAGTACCAGTTAGGTGAAGCGCTTCATCACGAGCAATTAGCTTGATGATTTTCGCGTTACCTTCCATTAGCTCACGCTCAGCGAATGCAAATGAACATGCAAAGCTTACGTAGAAACGAATTGCTTCTAGTGCGTTTACCGACATTAGACATAGGTAAAGCTTCTTCTTCAGGTCATGAAGTGAAATTTTAACGTCTTCGCCGTTGATGTTGTGGTTGCCTTCACCGTAGCGGTGGTAATCCGCAGTTAGCTGGATAAGGTCGTCGTAGTAGAACGCGATGTCTTTAGCACGCTTAAGGATCTCTTCGTTTTCAACGATGTCGTCGAATACTAGGCCTGGATCATTCACAATGTTACGGATGATGTGCGTGTATGAACGAGAGTGAATCGTTTCAGAGAAAGACCAAGTCTCAATCCAAGTTTCAACTTCCGGTAGTGATACTAGTGGAAGTAGGGCAACGTTCGGGCTACGGCCTTGGATAGAATCAAGCAGTGTTTGGTACTTCAAGTTAGAGATGAAGATGTGCTTTTCATGCTCGGGAAGCTTGTTGTAGTCGATACGGTCGCTAGACACGTCTACTTCTTCTGGACGCCAGAAGAAAGAAAGTTGCTTCTCGATAAGCTTCTCGAAGATTTCGAATTTTTGTTGGTCGTAACGTGCAACGTTAACCGACTGACCCAAGAACATTGGTTCTTTTAGTTGATCATTTTTATTCTGAGAAAAAGTACTGTAAGCCATAAATGCCCCAAATCCTTTAAAGACTCGTTATAAAACGAACCCTGTTAATGCTTTAAACCCAGAGAAGCTAACTTCTCTGGGGTCTTAATATTTTACTGCGGTTTAGATCTTACAACCGCCGCCTTCACAATCTTCTTCCGGCACTGTTACTGCGTCGCCTTGGTCGTCTTTAGCACCATCACGAGTGTTATGGTAGTAAAGCGTCTTAACGCCAAACTTGTAAGCAGTCAGTAGGTCTTGAAGCAGCTTCTTCATTGGTACTTTACCGCTATCGTAAACACTTGGATCATAGTTAGTGTTTGCAGAGATAGCTTGGTCAACGAATTTTTGCATGATACCCACTAGGTGTAGGTAACCGTCGTTAGAACCAATGTTCCAAAGTAGCTCGTAGTTCTCTTTAAGATTTAGGAAATCAGGAACCACTTGCTTCAGGATGCCGTCTTTCGATGCTTTCACTGATACGTAACCACGTGGTGGCTCGATACCGTTAGTCGCGTTCGAAATTTGAGACGAAGTCTCAGAAGGCATAAGCGCAGTTAGCGTAGAGTTACGCAGACCGTGCTCCATGATCTCTTCACGTAGCGCATCCCAATCGTAGTGTAGAGGCTCATCACATACTAAATCGACATCTTTCTTGTAAGTGTCGATTGGCAGTAGACCTTTCGCGTAGTTAGTCTCGTGGAAAGATGGGCAACGGCCTTGCTCTTTCGCTAGTTCTACAGACGCTTTAAGTAGATGGTATTGAATCGCTTCAAAAGTACGGTGCGTCAGGCCATTTGCACTGCCGTCAGAGTACTTAACACCATTCTTCGCTAGGTAGTATGCGTAGTTGATAACACCTACACCTAGAGTACGACGGTTCATTGTCGACTTGTATGCTGCTGGAAGCGGGTAATCTTGGTAATCAAGAAGTGCGTCTAGAGCACGAACAACCAGTTCAGAAAGCTCTGCTAGGTCATCCAGTTCGTTGATTGCGCCAAGGTTAAATGCTGAAAGCGTACATAGGGCAATTTCACCTTCGTCATCTTCTACGTTAGAAAGTGGCTTAGTTGGCAGCGCGATTTCTAGACATAGGTTCGATTGACGAACAGGGGCAACTTCAGAATCAAACGGGCTGTGTGTATTACAGTGGTCAACGTTCTGAATGTAGATACGACCAGTAGAAGCACGCTCTTGCATCAATAGAGAGAATAGCTCTACTGCTTTTACTGTTTCACGCTTGATTGACGGATCGTTTTCGTACTTAACGTACAGCTCTTCAAAACGCTCTTGGTTTTCGAAGAACGCGTCGTATAGGCCAGGTACATCAGATGGTGAGAACAGGCTGATGTTGCCACCTTGAACTAGACGAGAGTACATAAGCTTGTTCAGCTGTACGCCGTAATCCATGTGACGAACACGGTTCTCTTCAACACCACGGTTGTTCTTCAGTACTAGTAGAGACTGAACTTCACCGTGCCATAGTGGGTAGAATACCGTTGCTGCACCACCACGAACACCGCCTTGAGAACAACATTTTACTGCTGTTTGGAAGTATTTGTAGAAAGGGATACAGCCTGTGTGGAACGCTTCACCACCGCGAATCTCAGAACCAAGAGCACGGATACGACCTGCGTTGATACCGATACCAGCACGTTGAGACACGTAACGAACAATTGAGCTTGCAGTTGCGTTGATAGAATCAAGGCTGTCACCACACTCGATCAGTACACAAGAACTGAATTGACGAGTAGGCGTACGTACACCAGACATGATCGGTGTAGGTAGAGAAATCTTAAACGTAGACGATGCGTCGTAAAAACGTTTGATATAGTCAAGACGAGTCGATTTCGGGTATTTAGCGAATAGACACGCAGCAACTAGAATGTAAAGGAACTGAGCACTCTCGTAGATATCTTTCGTTACACGGTTTTGCACGAAGTATTTACCTTCAAGCTGTTTAACCGCTGCGTAAGAAAAATCTAAGTCACGCTTATGGTCGATGTACGAGTCAAGTTCATCGAACTCAGCCTTCGTGTAGTCTTCCATTAGGTGGCTATCGTATTTACCCATATCAACAAGATTTGCAACGTGGTCGTAAAGAGCAGGTGGCTCGTATTTGCCGTACGCTTTTTTACGTAGGTGGAATACTGCAAGACGTGCTGCAAGATATTGGTAATCTGGAGTCTCTTCAGAGATTAGATCCGCTGCTGACTTGATGATTGTCTCATGGATATCAGTAGTGGTAATGCCATCGTAAAACTGAATGTGAGCTTTCAATTCTACTTGTGATACAGAAACATTGTGCAAGCCTTCAGCTGCCCATGTGATCACGCGATGGATTTTTTCTAAATCGATCGTTTCTTTGCGCCCGTTACGCTTAGTAACAGTAAGTTGTTGGTTCATTCTGCTTAATTTCCCTAACAAAACTAAACAAGGCCGTGTTTTTGTCTATTTTTGTGTAATTTTTGTAAATTACGTTTCGGCTTTGTGATCTTGGTCTACCCATACATTGTAGTTCAAACACAACATATAGGGGTCATTTGTTTGTTGGGTTACAAGATAGTGCTACAACTGATATTTTTCAAGGCAAAGAAATGGGGTTGCTTGTGGATAAGTGGTGGATTGAAAAAAAACTGTAAGTGACCACTAACTGATGAGGTTAGATGTCACTTGATTGTATAAAACTCGCCTTTTAAGGATGCTTTATTTTTGCACGCCGATAAAAAAAAATCCCTTGATCTTTGGGCAAAATGAGCGACGGATTTTCGGCGATTAAATTTAAATCTAGGTGGTCAAAATGGAAGCTGGTGCACGAAGTTTAGACTGAAAAAAGTCGCAAAGTTATGTTAATTGCAACTCTTTTCATTAGTCTTTTTTATTAAAAAATTTTGCGGTTGATTTATTGATATTTGTTAGGCGAAATTTTTAGTGTGAACTATGTAGTTAACATCAACGTTTTGCCTTAAACGGTAACTGTCTGTTAACGGATTGTAGTGCAGGCCAGTGATGCCTAATTCCTGGAGTGGGGTGTTGTCTATCATCTTGATAAGTTCAGCAGGGCGAATGAACTTGTCATGCTCGTGAGTGCCTTCTGGAACAATTCTAAGCAGTTTTTCTGCGCCAACAATCGCGAACAAGTAAGATTTGAAATTACGGTTCAACGTAGAGAAGAACACGTGTCCACCTGGTTTTACTAATTTCGAACAAGCAGTAATCACAGATTGTGGGTCTGGGACGTGCTCCAGCATTTCCATACATGTCACCACATCGTAAGTTTGTGGGTTTTGCTCTGCATGGTCTTCAATCGTGCTTTGGATGTAATCTAGCTTGGTGCCGGTTTCTAGGGCGTGAAGACGTGCTACTTCTAGTGGTTCTTTGCCCATATCTAAGCCAGTGACTACCGCACCTTCGACAGCCATGCTCTCCGCTAAAATACCGCCGCCGCAGCCTACATCGAGGACTTTCTTACCAAACAAGCCTTCGGTTTTTTCTAGCACGTAATTTAGGCGAAGTGGGTTAATTTCGTGTAGAGGCTTAAACTCGCCTTCGAGATCCCACCAGCGCGACGCCATGTCTTCGAATTTCTTAATTTCTGCTGGGTCTACGTTCTGTGATTTAGTCATAATCGGCATTTCCAAGTTAAATAATGCATCCATGAAATTGCAGGCATTATAACTTGCCTTTTCGTGCTGACCAGAAGATCTACAATTTTGCGAATTTATTGGATGTAAAGTGAACATGTTTCAGCGAGATATGATGCTGAGGTGCAATTTCTCATCAATTGATTGGCTACAAGGGTCATAAGATGATAAAAGGTTAGGGAAAGTGATGCCTCCGTAGGTAAATTTGTGTTATATTTTTCGGTCTTATACGTATTCAAATATACGATCTGACTATAGAGGGAAAATGGCTCTATGAGCGATCTAGCGAAAGAGATCACGCCCGTAAATATTGAAGATGAGCTTAGAGGTTCATACCTAGACTATGCGATGTCCGTCATCGTTGGTCGTGCCCTTCCAGATGTGCGTGATGGCCTGAAACCAGTACACCGCCGCGTTTTGTTCGCGATGAATGTACTAGGTAATGATTGGAACAAACCATATAAAAAGTCTGCTCGTGTAGTAGGTGATGTAATCGGTAAATACCATCCGCATGGTGATAGTGCTGTATACGACACAATTGTTCGTATGGCTCAACCGTTCTCACTACGTTACATGCTAGTTGATGGCCAAGGTAACTTTGGTTCTATCGATGGCGACTCCGCGGCTGCAATGCGTTATACCGAAGTTCGTATGGCGAAAATTGCTCACGAGCTTTTGGCTGACCTTGATAAGGAAACTGTGGATTACGTACCGAACTACGATGGTACTGAACAAATCCCAGCAGTTCTTCCGACAAAAATTCCTAACCTATTGGTAAACGGTGCTTCTGGTATCGCAGTAGGTATGGCTACCAACATCCCACCTCATAACCTAGGTGAAGTTGTTGATGGCTGTTTAGCACTTATCAATAATGAAGAGATCACGATTGATGAGCTAATGGACTACATTCCTGGTCCTGACTTCCCGACAGCAGCACTTATTAGTGGTCGTAAAGGCATCGTAGATGCATACAAGACTGGCCGCGGTAAAGTTTACATGCGTTCAAAAGCGGACATCGAAGCTGACAAGAATGGTAAAGAGACCATTATCGTTACTGAGATCCCTTACCAAGTAAACAAAGCCCGTCTGATCGAGAAAATTGCTGAACTGGTTAAAGATAAGAAAGTAGAAGGCATCAGTGCTCTACGTGACGAATCTGATAAAGATGGTATGCGTATTGTTATTGAATGTAAGCGCGACGCCGTGGGTGAAGTTGTTCTGAACAACCTATACGCACAAACTCAGCTGCAAACGACTTTCGGTATCAACATGGTTGCTCTAAACAATGGCCAACCACAGTTGTTTAACCTAAAAGACATGCTTAAGTGCTTCGTTGACCACCGTCGCGAAGTTGTTACACGTCGTACTATCTTCGAACTGAAGAAAGCGCGTGACCGTGCACACATCCTTGAAGCATTGTCTCTAGCACTTGCAAACATCGATGAAGTTATCGAACTTATCAAGAACGCTCCAACACCGGCAGAAGCGAAGATTGGCTTAGTGTCTCGTGGTTGGGATCTTGGTAACGTGGCTTCAATGCTTGAGCGTGCAGGTACTGACGCAGCTCGTCCTGATTGGTTAGAAGACCAATACGGCATCCGCGATGGCCAATACTTCCTAACGGAAACACAAGCACAAGCAATTCTAGAACTTCGTCTTCACCGCCTAACAGGCCTTGAGCACGAGAAGATTCTAGACGAATACAAAGCACTTCTAGAAGAAATCGCTGAGCTAATGCACATTCTTGCAAGCACTGAGCGTTTGATGGAAGTGATCCGTGAAGAACTTGAAGCAGTGCGTGAAATCTATGGCGACGAGCGTCGTACAGAAATCACAGCAGCGGTTCATGATATCGACATGGAGGAGCTAATCGCTCAAGAAGATGTTGTAGTAACGCTTTCTAACGCAGGTTACGTTAAGTACCAAATCCTAAGTGACTACGAAGCTCAACGCCGTGGTGGTAAAGGTAAGAGTGCAACTAAGATGAAAGATGAGGATTACATTGAGCGTCTGCTTGTTGCTAATACTCACGACAACATCCTATGTTTCTCTACGCGTGGTAAGACATACCGTCTGAAAGTTTACCAACTACCATTAGCAAGTCGTACTGCTCGTGGTAAGCCTATCGTTAACATTCTTCCTCTAGAAGAAGGTGAGCGCATTACGGCTATTCTGCCTGTATCTGAGTTCTCTAACGACAAGTTCATCTTCATGGCAACCGGCGACGGTACTGTTAAGAAGACATCTCTGGATCAATTCGCAAACGTACGTGCTAACGGCCTAATCGCAGTTAACCTACGTGAAGACGATTCATTGATTGGCGTTGACATCACTAACGGTGACAGCGACATAATGCTGTTCTCTAAATCGGGCAAAGTTGTTCGCTTTAACGAGGACAAAGTACGTGCAATGGGGCGTACTGCTTCTGGTGTTCGTGGTATGAAGCTACCAGAAGACGATCAAGTGGTATCGCTGATTGTTCCTTCTAACGAAGGCGATATCCTAACTGTAACTCAAAACGGCTACGGCAAGCGTACTGAGCTAGCAGAATACCCAACGAAAGGCCGTGCAACGCAAGGTGTAGTATCTATCAAAGTCTCTGAACGTAACGGCCCAGTTGTTGGTGCGGTTCAAGTTGAAGAAGGCGATGAAATGATGATGATCACCGACGCAGGTACGTTAGTACGTACTCGCGTTGCGGAAGTGAGCCAAGTTGGTCGTAACACTCAAGGTGTCACACTGATTCGTACAGCTGATGACGAGAATGTTGTAGGACTACAACGTATTGATGAAGTAGAAGAAGCAGAGGTAGTTGAAGGCGAAGCTGAAGTAGCAAACGCTGAAGCACCAGTTGTTTCTGAATCCAGTGAAGAGCAAGCATCAGACGCTTCTGATAGCGAGCAAGACACTGAGTAAGCTTTCACTTCTAAAAAGAGAAGTTGAGACAAAAAACCGAGCCATTGTTTATATATAGTAACTTAAAGGGTGTATATTGTGTATTAAGGCAGAGAAATCTGCCTTTTTTTTGCACAAATATAACTATAGGTATATAGTGAATAGTATGTATTTTGTGTATAGGGAAAGCATGGCTTGTCATCAGTAAAAGTCAGAGCGACGATTGTAGAGGACAATACGGGCATCAAAAGCCAGATGCCTATCTTGCTAACTGAGCAAGGAGAGTTAGGTACGGTCACGGACTACCTACTCAAGCTAGAGGCGGACGGTGTGAGTAACTCCGTCATGAATGGATTTCTTCAAGCGGTGTCCTTGTTGTTGGATTATATGGAAGCAAATAGAGGATTGTTTGACGATCCGAAGTTGCTCTTTCAGACCTTTTCTAAGCGGTTGTACACAGGAACGATTGGTGAAGATGGACTTGACCCATCAGGTTTATATTGGGTGCCAAGTTCAACCAGTAACGTGAATAAGCATATTCATAGACTAACGGCATTTACCGACTGGTTGGCAGAAAAACAAGGTACTGCGTCCATGAACCCCTTGCGTGATGCCACCCCTCATGAGCAGCGATTGAATTACGCTGCATGGTATCGCAAAAACCAAAATGATTTCCTTGGTCATATCGAAGATAAGACTGTGAACAAAACCATCCGTAAGGCGCGAACCATTAAGGGACGCACACCACTCACCAAAACCGAAGATGACGCCATCGCCTTTCCTGAAAAGCATTGGGAAGATTTTTATATGAACGGTATTGGTGGCGCAAGCGATCCACGAGTGGCACTCAGGGACAAATTAATACTCCTGCTCATGCACGGTGGAGGATTACGCGAAAGCGAGGCTTTAACCCTTTGGGTGACAGATGTGTTTGAAGATCCTTATAACCCAGATAGTGCTATCGTTCGAATTTACAATGAAGTCGATGGCAAAGCGCCAAATGACCCTGAAGTTCGTTCTAAAAATCAGAATAGAGAAACGTACTTAAAAGAAAAGTATGCGCGTATCCCTCGCCAACGCATGAAAGGCACCGCACATCTCGGTTGGAAGAACCGCGTAGTTGACCATAAAGACAACTACATACAGGTTCAGTGGTTCCCAACCGACTATGGCAAAGTGTTTATGTCACTTTGGAAAAAATATCAAAAGTACCGCGCCAGCATCGACTGTCACCACCCTTATGCGTTTATTTCTTTTCATCACAGTGCCTTCGGCAACCCTTACACCATCAACGCTTTCCATGATAACTACGCTAACGGCTTGAAGCGCATTGGTTTGGAGCAAAACAAGGCTGAAGGTAAAGACCCACACGGACATCGACATAATTACGGCAGACGACTTGAGCGTTCGGGGCTGAATCCCTTGGTAATACGCCGTTGTATGCACCACAAGTCCCTAGACTCACAAATCCCCTACACAGGCAAAGGTCAGCAAGAAATCTCTGATGAACTGACCCAAGCAACACTGCAACTGGCAAACCCTGAATCCAAAGTCAAAGCTCTGGACTGGAAAGCACTGGTTGAGCATGGGTTTGACGACATCGACCCACAGGGTTACTTCACGGGCAAACATCCAAAATTGATAGGTAAGTAATGAAGAATAAAAGAAAAAAACATGATGGACGCTCATCGGATTTAACCTTCTCATGGATGCTCACCACGCTTGGTGCGGAGTGGCAGCAATGGCAGGAGTTGGCTGCTGAGTGGATGTCGACACAAACCACTAACATTTCTGATAAACAGCAAGCTTTGGGTCGTTTCTTCGAATCCTACCTTGTTGAATGTGCGCCTTATGCCATCAGCAATATAGAACTGTTTTTTAAGGACTGGAACGGACATCAATGCTCTAGTGAAGAATTGGAGACTCTAGTAAAGAAAACACTAAATACCCGAGGGGCCATCCAGAAAAGTGTGAATAACCCATGCGATTTCATCGACTTTGTTATCGAAAAAGTGTTCTCGGAAGAAGATGATAATGGTAACCTCATGCCACTGGTTCAAAACCCGCTGAGCAAAATCAAAAGACAAGCCATTGCGACCGAAACTGTGCGCAACCCTCTGCCGTATCGTTATATTCAGGACTTGCGACAAATCCTTTGCCCACTGCCAGATAAAACTGAATTGACCGTCCTTGAGGAAAATCTTAAGGACGGTGAAACCTTGCTGCCTGCCTATCACTATCGCCACTTCAAGCACTGGACATGGGCGCAGCAGCAAACAGGGCAAGGTAATAAAAGTGGAGATTGGTTCGAGGTAAAGCCTGAACTGATTGATAAAACCGACCCTGACTGTGTGTGGCGCAGCAAAGAAGTCACTCGCAAAGGTAATAAAATCAACGTTCATCAAATCTGGTCGCCTGTCAAAGCAATGGTGATTTTCATGAAGCTCCACCTACCGCTGCGTACCTATCAGGTGCGGATGCTCGATAGTGGGGAAGCGGACACTTGGCGCTATGAGCAAGGTCAATGGGTAGTGAACACCCAACATGACTTCGCGCTTGGCAGTGAAAAACGCCCATTCGGAAAAGGCATCTTCCGCCGCATTCACGACACCATGACAGGGCTATACTCCACAGGCTGCTATATCAACACCAACAAAACCGCCGACCAGAACAAAGACGAACTGGAGCGGGGCTACATCATCCCTTGGCAAAACGAGGAAGTGCTGTACTGGCTTGAGAAACTGCGTAACTGGCAAGAAAAATACAACCCCATTGCAAAGCCCACCGATTGCACCACCCTGCTGGCAAAGCACACTTGTGAGAAGAAATCGGAGAAACAGCTAGAAGGCATGGGCGAAATTGCTTTTTTGTTTCGTGATGCAGCAGCAAAGGGTGATGATAAACATAAGCCAATTCAATCCAGTACTGGACTCAAAGCATTCTGGTATCAACTCTTACTAAAGTTGGAAAATCAACTCGTGGAGCAAGGCGATACCCTAGATAACGGCGAACGGTTAAAACTGGTTGTGGATTATCCAGAAAGTACGGCAGAAGCTGCTAAGGTTTCCACACTCTTTCCCCTGCACAGTTTACGTGTCTCGCTCATCACCGCTTATACGATGGACACGCAATTGCCATTGCCAGTGATTTCTAAACTACTTGCAGGTCATACGCGCCTGTTGATGACCATCTACTACAACAAAATCACCCCGTCCGTGATGGCAGAGAAGATGGATGAAGCACATGGTGAGTTGGATGCGAAATCCAAACAATCGGTGCGTAACTTCCTTAAAGATGCCTCGATGGAGCAAATTCAATGCAAGATGGTGTATCAAAGTGATGATAGCATTCAGGCGGCACTGGTTAATCGTAATCCGATAGGTTGGGAAGAACGCTCGTGTGGCTTGTGTTTGGTAGGTGGTAACACAGTTAAATCGGATGAAGTCAGTACCCTTGGTGGTTGCTGGAACGGTGGTGAGTTGATTAGAGATGCAAAAGCCGCTGCAAATCGCGTTTATGCCAGTGTGCCACATGGCCCTGAAAACTGTATCCGCTGCCGCTGGTTTATTACCGAAGCTTATTATCTTAAGCCACTCAATGCCCACTTCAATCAACTGAGTTACAAAGCGCATCAAGCGGCTAACCTCTCTGTGGAAATTGAGGGTGAACTGGAAGCCCTTAAAGACAAGCAGTTCTTTTGTGAAGAGCAAGGAAAGCCGTTTATCAAACACGATGAACTGCAAGCCCTACAGCGCCGCTATGAAAAACAGCAAGTCGAAGCCGATGAATACACAAAAGACTGGATAGCGTGTTTTGAGCTTATCAGCAAAATCATTCGTGTCGAAGAAGCCAGAAATGAGGACGACACCAAAGATAAACTGATTGCGGTTGGATCTGAGCAAGATGTCAGCCATGCCTTGAATTTTATCGAAACCGACTCTGAATTACTGCACTTATCGCTGCTTTGTGATGACGCGGAGTTTTACCCTGATTTACAGGACGAACTGCGTAAAACCCCTGTTATTCAAAAGCGCTCGATGCAACTCAGTCGTGTACTGATGAAAAAAGGCTTTGAGCCGATTTTCATGGAAATGGACGACAAACAACAGCTCATCGCTGCCAATGCCATGCTTCGTCAGATGGCGAAAATCGCTGACCCTGACGACAAACTTGAAGGCTACCGCAAAGTGGCGAGCTACATCGAAGCGGGTGAATACCTGATTGATAATAAACTGTTCTCTCAGGGTATTCATGCACTGACTGATAAAGCCATTCACCTAGATGGCATCGCTCTACCGAACTTATTGGAGGACTAATGGAACTCGATATAGATGTTATTCTGGCTGACTTAAAAGAAGGTAAAGTGCCTCGCACGCAGCAAAACCTCGATAAGCTCAATGACACGCTGAAAGCCTATGCGGAATCAGGTCAGCGCGACTTCTCCATCACGCAAATTGGTCGAGTGTCTGCTGAAAATGGCGGATTGGCGTATGAGGCTTTGCGTGCCACCCGTAACAAGCACTACCGAACGCTCATCGAAGCATGGGCGGCAAAGTACAATACCAGTACCAAAAAACCGTTATCCAACACCTCACGGTCTAAATCCATCCCTGCGGATAATAAACTGTTAGAGCGTATCCCAGACCCTGCGGTACGCGCCTTGTTTGGTCAAATTATTGCCGAGCGTAACCGTTACCGCAAAGAGGTTAATTTGCTCAAGCAATACGCCAATATTACCATCGACAAACGCCCTGTGCGCCAGTTTGACACCACCGCAGAACCAAGCGTGGAAGTGCTGCCATCCCTATCAGGCGTACTCACCGAATCAGAGAAAAAAGCCTTAGCGTATGCCATTTCTGATGAGTGCATGGAAAAGAACGACTGGCAAACTACTCAGGCGGGTCAGGTAAAAGACATGGAATACAATAGTGAAGTATTCCCTAGAGGCTTTGTCACAGGACTTCGCAAACTATTGGGTGAGGTAGATGACTAATGGCAAGTGGGCAGCAGAAAGCGCAACAAAACCTTGAAGCATTTGAAGTCTGGAAAGCCACACAGACTGACGATGACTTTAAACAAATCGTATTCAGAGGTCAGCTTAATCGAATCGAGGTGGCAAAGGGCATCGGCTGTGGGAAATCGGCGTTAAACCAAAATCCTGCCCTCAAGAAAGCACTCAAAGCCTTAGAATATGAACTGCGCGGTAGAGGTGTCTTGCCACCGTTGACTGATGTTGCTAAGAATAATGAGGACAAACCTCAAGCCTACGACAACACAGCAAATCGAAAGCTGCTCGATTCAAAGCGGGTGTCGTCATTGGAAGTTGAGAATATTGAATTGAAAGCCAAGGTCAAGGAGCTTGAAAAGCGACTTGAGCGCTTTGGTGAGCTATCTGAAACCTTATCCGAAATGGGGTTGATGCCTCGATGAATACCGTTTTGCATGAAGACCAAATGCGCGTAACCAGTATCCCTTATCACTCGACCAAGATGGTGATATTCAGCGGTGTACCGCTGGCGAAAGACTCTTACAAAACCAATAGTGGGAAGTATTACGTCACCATCAAAGCCGACCCCGATAGCATCCCTGTGCTTCCAACGCTGGGTCAGCATTGGTCAGTCAAAGGCGCTCGCCAGATAGAAAATATGGAGATGGGGGATTATGTAATGCAGCAGCACACTTATGAATCACCCAAGCATATTGAATGCACTTTACCCGAAAAAGGTGAGCAACTGATACGCTTTATCGCCAGAGAAAGTGACTTCAAGGGTATTGGCGAAAGCAAAGCTAGGGCGCTCTGGCTGCTCTTGGGTAAAGACTTCCATGCCACACTGAGAAATGACACCCCAGAGTCCAGAAAGCGCCTGACATCGATTCTGAGTGAAGATTCAGTTGAAGCACTCTTTAAGGGGTACGCCAAGTATAAAAATCTGGCACATTGCAACTGGATGAGCGAGCACAACATCCCCGCCAGTGTGCAGCAACGGCTGCTCAAGCATCACGGTGAAGCCTCCATAGAGGTAATTAAGGATAATCCTTATGCTTTGATGGGCTTTGGTCTTTCGTTCAGTGCCATTGAAGATATTATCAAAGTAATGGATTTTAAGAGCGATGTTGCGAAGGATGACCCAAGAAGGCTCAGCGCTGCTCTGGAAATGGCGATTCGCAAGGAGATTGAAAAAGGTCACACCTATACCACTCATGCCAATGTGCGCCCTTACCTCAACAAACTATTGAAAGACAAAACACTGGTCACTCAGGCGTTCCAATCAGGTCATGATAAAGCTCAGTATATTTTAAATCCCGACACAGGAGCCTACCATCCAACTGCGCAACTTCTGATGGAAAGTGTCGTTGCCAAACGGCTAAATACACTGATTAAACGAAATAACTTGTTTGATGAAAACGCCAATGCTGCGTATTGCTCTGCGGCTGCGGAGCTTCCCTACGAATTAACCCCTAAACAAATCGAAGCCGTCACAACGTGTCTGGATAATTCGGTAAGCTGCATTACGGGTGGTGCAGGAACAGGCAAGACAACGGTACTCAGGACGGCTCTCAGGGCATATCATCAACTTGGATTTGAAATACACGCCGTTGCGCTCAGCGGTCGTGCTGCAATGAGACTTCATGAGTCCATCGGTTTTGTTACTTCAACCATTGCCAAATTGCTGCGTGAAGAACCTATTGAACCCAGTGTCGAGAAAACAAATCATCTATTAGTGATTGATGAAGCGAGCATGATTGACCTACCAACTATGTATCGCCTAGTAAATCACATTCACCCCTCTGTACGATTGATATTCACTGGCGACCCTGACCAACTCCCACCAATAGGTTGTGGCAAGGTATTGGAAGACATCGTTGAAGCAAAAACGGTGGCGAATACGATGCTGGATATCGTCAAACGGCAAGAAGGTTCAACGGGTATCCCCGAATACTCAAAACTCATCAATCAAGGTGTGATGCCTGAACAATTAAGCTCAGGTGCAATACACTTTCACGAAACCAGTAAAACAGATATTGCCAAAGTCTGTTGCGAGCTTTATCAAGAATTCCCTTATAGCAGTCGTGTCATGGCTCCAACCAAGGCACTCGTATCAGAAATCAATAAGCTCACCCAGCAAGCCGTTAACCCAGATAGCGCCAGCCTTGAGTTCGAAATCAATGGTGACAAGTTCTTTCTGCCACTTAGCCTCAATGATGCGGTGTTATTCACGCAGAATCATTACGATAAAGGCATTCAGAACGGCTCACTTGGCACACTAACCAGTACCAAACCTTCTGGTGACAGTTACGGTGAAGTGACGCTAGATACAGGTGAAAAGGTCGAGATAACACAATCCGTTCTCGACTGCATGGAGTTGGGTTACGCAATCACTCTACATAAAGCTCAAGGATCACAGTTTCCACGCATCATCATCGCTCTGCAAAACGGAAGAATAGTGGATAGAGCATGGTTCTATACGGCAATCACTAGAGCGGAAAGTGAAATCCATATCGTTGGTAGTAGTGATGACATGAAGCAGATCACCGAGGCACCTAGTCACTCTCATAAGCGGAATAGCTACCTGAAAGAACTATTACAATGCTGAAGTTTTATCGTGCAGAATTGCGTTTACTGCAATTCTGGTCTTGTACATAATGGCTTAATATTTAGGGGAACTAAAGTTATCAATGGAAAAATTAGACGGATTGAGCAAGTACAAGTTTGAGAAGATAGCGGTAGAGTCTTTACACAATGCTCTCAGACTCTTAAATGACTCAATATTACTATTCGAACATGGTTCATATCCATCCAGTTTTCAGTTAGCGGTACTTTCACTGGAAGAGTTTTCAAAAGCTAGTTGGGTTGAACACTATTATTACACAGCACTAACGAATGAAGGGTTCATGCCTGAAGACATTGAACAACAGTGGTTAAAGTTACTTTTCAATCACCCCAAAAAGCAAACTCATTTTATAAGTCGTGATTTATTTGAGTTTTCACCAAAGTTTGTAAAGAAGATTGAAGAGAAAGAGATTGAAGTAAAGAAGCAAAAGGCAACTTACGTTGGCTTAAGCAGGATTAAAGGTAAAGTCGATGTTGATAGCAGAGTGTCTATACCTATAAAAGTGACCTCTGAGAATGATGCAAAGCAATTTATTTCACTTATGGTTGGTGAGTTTAGGGATATAAATGAGAAAATTGCTCTAAATGACATGTATTGGGATATTCCTGATATGGATTTGATAACGCAAGACCCCTTGTTCGATAGAGTTTTGGCATGGCCGTTTGAGAGTGGCTTGAAGGGCAAGCGTTGGTATGAGGAGTGGAAGAAGAAATTGTGATTGAGTCTCGTTACTGGAAGGAAGACTTAGCTGCTTATGCCAGAAGGTTTAAACCCGTTTCTAAACCGCTAAGATATACCGAGAAGCGGCAAGTCAATTTCGAAAAAGATGTAATTATATCGTTATTTATGGTTCGAAAGCTTACTGAAGCAAAGAAGCTTTCCTCGCGCACAACGAGTAAACAATTTAATGTCTACGGTTCTAAATGTATCAAACCTGTCAATAGCTTGAACTTCTGGAACATTGATGAACTGTATGATCTATCTAAAGAAGATAAGCTTACAAAGACAGTCCAGTTTATTGCAAACCAATTAGTACATGGCAGTGCTTTGTATGCCTACAGAGATAAAGATCGCAACTGGGGAGGCGTCTATACTTGCTCTGATTTTGAGCGCCATAAATATGTATATAAAATCCCAGTTACTACCATTATCGAAATACTTGAAATTGCATCTGAAGATTACCCTACTGAGATTCATTATGATTACAACGAGGGGAAAGGTGACTATTCAGTCACCACAGATTAATAGAAAGTGTGAAATGTTGTCGGAAGACAATATAGTTTGTTCGATTCCAATAAAGTCTGATCATTTACAATAAAGATTGATCGATTTTTGGCTGTATTTAGATACGGGGGAAGGTAACTTCACAGTGGCACTTCGTAACTCAGAAGTGCCCCTTTATTAGCTTCTTCGACAAAATTAGCGTCTCCAATCGTTCGTTATTTGCCCAAATATTTCTCATGTTGTTATATTGGTATTTATGCAGAAAAAAGTAATAGGAAAAATTATGAATAGTGAAGAGTTTGTCGCAGCTATAAAAGAGATTGTTCGAGATTCGGCAATTGAGGATACGATTGAGAACTTAGAAGAGCCTCCGGGAAGAATAGTTCCAGAGGCCGAGAAACAGCGTTCCGAATGGTTCAATAAATTATCTGATAAAGATCGTAGTAATGTCGAGATCATCGTAACTGAAGCAGTCGACGAAGCGTTATTTGGTCTTCTTGCGATCCTTGATGGAGCTAGAGCAATTGAAGATGATAAAGGACGATTGGTGCTAGTGCATAAGGGGGTCGCAGAGGTGCTGCTCAATGATCCGGATAAGATTGGTCTTCATGAACTATACAATGCTAAGGATTAATTGATTTTATTTGATCCAGTAATGTTACAAACAGAGTAGATGATGTCATTAATGAAACTTTGTCTGCGAATAAAAGGGACATCACTAGCCAACATACATTGACAGCGGATGAGGCTTTAGAAGCCGGTCAAAAATTCCTTGGCAAGAATTATAACGAGATTGGAAAACCGGGCAGCGGAGTATTTAGAAGTGCAGATGGTACAAAGCAATTTAGGATGGATAACGGTTCTTTGTCTGGTAGTCATGCTCCAAACAAACCACACGTTCATCTTGAAACTTACAAACCTGGTTCTAATAAACCTACCGTTAACAATCACATCTCTTTTGTGGACTGAAATAACTATGGTTATGATTAAGTTAAATTCTATTGGGAAAATAATTCAGGGCGATGATGAGGGGTCGTTCGTGCAAGTAGTAGATGATTCGGAAAATACAGGTGGCTACTTAGTAGTCATCTCAGAAAATGAATCATTTAAAAACGGTTATGATGACTGGGTAGAAAACATGGAGGCTTTGCAAGGATACTTCGATGAATCTCACTGGGTAATCAAGTGGATAGAGTGAGTCGTCAATTTTTTGGATGATCGTTAGAATTAAATGTTACAAAGAGATCACCCGATGGTCGATTGAGGAATGCTGACGGAACATTTGCTTACGATGGCGGCCCCAAAAAGCACTCTTCTGACTCTTCTCATGGCAATACCAGAACATCGGATACTGAAGCCACGTTATACGGAAAGTTCGATGCGAATGGTAATTTCGAGAAATGGGGCATCTCGCAAGACGCTTCCACTAGGTATACAGCTAAAGAACTGGCTGGAGGAAGAATAAAAGAATATCGCCGAGGGCCTAGAGACCAAATGCTTGATAGAGAAAGGCGTTTAGTTGAAAGATTCCCGGGACCTAAAAACAATGAGCCTTGGGCTGGTTCAAAACGGCCTAAGTAGAAGGAAGTGCAACTATGATGATTCAAATTAGTGGTCAATATGGTGATCCAAGGGCTGACGATTTATTTTGGCCTATCCAGAAAATACTCAATGATCTCTTCAATAAAGAGATCTTGGGCGTTTACTTTAAAACTATCGTGATGTTTTCCATAGTATTTCGAGTATCTGGAAAAATTCGTGATTTTGGCTCAGAAGGGCCAGAGCGAATGAAGTACCTTAAGAAAGATGCCGAAATTACCATTGATTTAGCTTTTCCCGAGCGCTCTTGGCGTGGTGTAGATAAAAACGACCTGAAGCTATGTGTTACCGATGGGGTTAGAGCTTGCCTTAGCTTAATGATTGAGAAAGCGCAGGAGATAGGAGAAGTAGAGGACGCCGAAGGATTCAATAATGACTTAGAGAAGGCGATTTCAGAATTTCTTGATAATTAAATGTTACAAACAAGAGAGCAGCCCAGTTAGCCAAAAATAGAGCGGTAGGTAAAGCTGCCGAGGCCCAAGCGGCTAAAGACCTAGTTGCTGAAGGAAATTCTATTTTAGGTAGTCAAGTATCAGTGAGGACTGCTGAAGGCCGACGTGTAATTGATCACTTAGTTCAAGATGCCAACGGTACGATTCGAGCTGTTGAAGTGAAAGCAGGCGGTGCAGTCCGCAATGCTTCTCAGCTCGCCAAAGATAATGCGCTTGCAACACACGGTGGAACCCTTATTGGTAAAAATGCCCCAGATGAACTTCGTGGCAAAAACATGATTATTGAGAGGCGTTACTAATTGGCTGAGACTATTATGAGTATCAAAGAATTACAAAAAAATCTACTTGCAAGTGTTGGTGAAAAATTGACAGCTTTTGGCTTTGGGAAAAAAGCCAAACAGCAGTCCTTTTATCGATCTATTGAAGGAGGCAGAGCTAGTGTCCACCTCTCATTTATTAGACATGCCGATGACTTTGATGTAACGGTAAATGTCGCTATTCGGTTTAATGAGGTTGAGGAACTAATAAACTCTAATAATAACCTATTGTCTAAAAAGGAAAAAGCAGAAACTTTCACGTTTGGTGTAGAGCTTGGTAATTTATCAATTGGCGAACAGAAGCGTTGGAGCATTTCCTCTGAAGATGAAATATCTTCAGTTACTGATTCAATATTGGATGCTTTTGATAAGTTTGGAGAGCCGTATTTATTGAAATATTCGTCTATGGAGACTGCTTACGAGCTGCTGTCAAGTGATGAAAAAAGTGTATGGAAACATTGCCCATTCCATGCAACTAGAGCTAAGAACGCAATCGCTATAGCAAAGTTATTAGATCAGCCTGATATTCAAAATCAAATATCAACTAGAAGGCAGTTTCTGGAAGATATGAAAGATTTTGGCCTACCGGACTTTATAAGTTTTACGAATAGCTTGTAGTAGTAAAAGCCCGCATTCGTGGGCTTTTTAATGCGCTGCTTGTTGGATAACCTTATCTATCATTTCCATCCATCACAAACTGCTGCTTTGCTCTTGACAATTGCCTTACCTGTTCGATCTGCTGTTGCAGTTTCGATGTAGGTCCGCATTTAACACTTCCCTTAGCTGCTTCTTGACCGTGCAGTAACTGTATACAGAAAAAATAGGCAGTTAATGAGAAAAGTGCATCTAGGATTTAAAATAGGTAACATTAAGAAAGCACTGGGGGTAGGCACTTTAAGGTACTGATGGCATAAGGGTTATGTGCATTGTTGGCTAGGATGAACGTCAGGGTGTTCTGATGTTACAAAGAAAACAGGTTCTGTCGCAATTCTAGTTAGAGGCGTGACAGGCCCACCCTACAGATACAAGTATACTGCAAGTGCGTAGCCTTACCCTTTGAATATCTATGCACATTCCATTTTTGGGTCAAAAAGAGTAATCAAAACGCAATGAATTAGAGTTATTGTACTAAGTGATTTATGTCCAAAACCTTCACAGGCTGAATTTTTACCCGTGTCACATTTTACCCGTGGCACTTTCTAATTCAAAAGTGTCCAAAAACGTTTCAGAAATTGATCAATCTTTATTGTTATGAATCCCCAAGGGTGTAACATTCATCATAATGGTCAAATTTTAGTGGTCATACCGTTATGGGGAGCTTGAAAGAGGCACATTTCAGATCAAACTATATTGTCCACCGACAAATGTCATCGGCTTGTTAATCCTTGAGGGATAGAAGTGCGTACACACCATTATACATAGTGTGTACGCTTGTAACCTATGGGAAGAGCATTGTCAGTAAAGGCCTTCCACTCACTCACTCGCAAATAGACACGATTTTTACTGTATACTCCAAATGGCTCGGTTTTTTTATTACCTAGAATTTGGCTGTGACTTGTTTAAAACTAAATAGCTTAACCGCGATCAATCATCGCGCGACACTGCTTTAACAAAGACACTACGATGTCCCCATGGCAAAACAGAACCTGATTGAATCGAACTCTCCGATTGCAAAAGACTTAGGCCTAGAGTGTATTGAATAGGGTGAAAGCAGGGAAGAGTCATCATGAAATTACGTAAAATATGATAGCAAGAATCGTCGAGTTTATGCAGGATAAACCAGCGATGAGGGTTTCAAACTTATTACTTTGGCTGTTAACGAGCCTATTATTTCTGCTATTTGTAAATTTATCAGTAAAAAGTGTTAGAAAGCGCTCATAAAAATTGTGTATTACTGTTTACCAATTGAACTGTATTTTGTAAAATTAGAGGATTATAGAGGCAACGCACTGTTATATAAGGATGTATCTGTGGATAACGTTATCACAAATTTAAAAAAAGAGTTCCATACTCATGTCCAGTCAGATAAATGGGCAGAAAGATACAGTGCGAAATCGAGCATCTCGACTCTGACACAAGAAGAGTTAGCTGAGCTAGAAAATGCTTGGGTTCAACTTGTTATTTGGAAACAGACTCAAGTAAGTTAATCGTTCGGTAAAACGAGCACGATTCGCTGCAACTGACTCATTTATAACCCCATGTTGGTCATTCCAATTTGGGGTTTTTTCTTACCTAGAAGAATGGTTGTTATAGTATAACAATTTTGTCACTATCGACCTTGAAAAAAATTGTTAACAGCCTCATAGTGTCTATCATTAGATAGTTAGCTACAAAATATTGCCCAGACATATAATGTAGTGTTGTTAAATACATCGAATTTTCAAGTGAGTATAACTATGGCGGAAGTGCGTGCCAGAATAGATTTCAAAGTAGGGGTAACAAGCAGTATTGATGCTGAATTACTCTCTTTTCATGGATTGAAAACAGATAAAGAGCATGTTGCTGTAATATTTAAATCAGTAGATAAAACACAAGATGTCCCTCTTGTTCGTATGCACTCGGAGTGCCTTACTGGTGATGTTTTCCACTCTTCTCGCTGTGATTGCGGTGAGCAGTTAGATGAAACCATTAGAATCATGGGCGAAGCTGGCGGTGTGATTCTTTATCTACGCCAAGAAGGCCGTGGTATTGGTTTATATAATAAGATCGATGCATACCGTCTTCAAAGTGAAGGTATGAACACCTACGAAGCGAATAACCATCTAGGCTTTGGTGATGATTTGCGTGATTTCACTGAAGCGGCTGAAATGCTGCGTGCGCTAGGTATCCCGAAGATTCGTTTGTTGACGAACAATCCTAAGAAGATTAATGAGCTTAAGTCCTATGGTATCGAGATTGAAGAAGTGGTGAATACTTCTGCTCATATCAAATCTGGTAATGAAAGCTACCTAAAAGCTAAAGTTTCACACGGCAAGCATAACCTGGATATCTAATCCGCGGCTTGTTGCGCCTAATACAAAATGTTTAAAGACCTCACATATGTGAGGTTTTTTTGTATTTATCTTGCAATAAAATTGTAAGTTTGTATTATTTAATCCTTAGTGTAAATGATAATGGTTTGCACTATTACTACAAATAATAATTTAAAGCTCAACAAGGATGCTTCATGACTATCAAATCTTCAGTGACAAAAGCCGTAACTTCGTCACTCATTTTTGCCTCTGCTTCTTCTTTCGCTGCAGTAACTCAAGATCAAGTGGTAGAACATTACGCAGATATTGCACACGCGGTATTTGCTGACTCAGTAATCACAGCAAAAGCATTGAACTCTTCTATCGATACCTTTTTAGCTTCTCCTTCTGCTGGTAACTTCGAAAAAGTAAAACTGGCTTGGCTTGAATCTCGCGTACCATACCAACAGTCAGAAGTATTCCGCTTTGGCAACGTGGTTGTTGATGATTGGGAAGGTCAACTGAACGCATGGCCACTAGATGAAGGTCTGATTGATTACGTTTCTTCTGATTACCAATACGAACTAGGTAACGAGGGCGCAAGCGCTAACATCGTTGCAAACAAAACGTTCCAAATCGGTCAAACGACAGTGGACGCGACGAACATTACGCCTGAACTAATTTCCGAGCTTAACGAGATCGGTGGTTCTGAAGCGAACGTTGCATCTGGTTACCACGCGATTGAATTCCTACTTTGGGGCCAAGACCTAAACGGCACAAACGCAGGTGCTGGTCAGCGTGCTTACACTGACTTCGTTGTTGGTGCTGAATGTACAAACGGTAACTGTGACCGTCGTGGCGCATACCTAAAAGCATCTGCTGAGCTACTAGTTCAAGATCTAGAGTGGATGGAAAAGCAGTGGGCTAAAGGCGAGAAAGGTAACTACCGTCAAGAGCTTCTTTCTGAGTCTAGCGAAAATGGTCTACGTAAAATGCTATTCGGCATGGGGTCACTTTCTCTAGGTGAACTTGCTGGTGAGCGTATGAAGGTAGCTCTAGAAGCTAACTCTACTGAAGATGAGCACGATTGCTTCTCTGATAACACGCACAACTCTCACTACTACAATGAGCAAGGCATCTACAACGTTTACACGGGTCTATACAAGCGTGAGGACGGTACTCTACTTTCAGGTCCAAGCCTATTTGACCTAGTTGAGCAAAAAGATGAGCAAGCGGCGAAAGAAATTCAAAAGCAGTTTGACCTAGCACGTGCACAAGTAGGCCAGCTAGTAACATCGGCTGAGAAAAACAACCAGCACTTTGACCAGCTAATTGCTGCTGACAACGCTGCAGGTAATGCATTAGTAAACAAAACAATTGTTGCTCTAGTATCTCAAACAGCTGCAATAGAGCGTGCTGCTGGTGTGATTGGCATCGATAGCCTAAACCCAGATACAGCTGACCACGAGTTCTAATAACCCGAGCCAGGAACAAATGTAAGGGCTCTGATTGAGCCCTTAATTGTTTGCTAAGAAAAAAAACTACTTCTTTATAAAAACTAAAATCAAAAATTCAGCAAGGCAATGTATGAAGTCGTATCTATCAGCCTCACTCTTAACCGCACTGTTTTTCGTAGCTCCATTACACGCTCATGAAACCTACTCCGGTGGTAAAACAACCGTAAAGAAAGACGGGGCGAATGCTTTTTCTCTTCCTGCTGCTAACTTGCCAATGAGCAAACGCTTAGATTTCAGCGTTGGTAACAGCTTCTTTAGAAACCCTTGGGTACCCGCTCCATCATCAACTGACGCTCGTGATGGTCTAGGTCCGTTATTTAACACCAATGGTTGCCAAAACTGTCACATCAAAGATGGGCGAGGCCACGCGCCAGAAAAAGGCGATGAGAACGCCGTGTCTATGCTGGTTCGTCTAAGTATCCCAGTAGAAACACCTGAGCAACGACAAGCCTTTATTCGTGATGGTGGCATTCCAGAGCCAACATACGGCGGTCAGTTACAAGACTTTGCACTTCAAGGGGTAAAACCAGAGGGTAAGGTGAACATCAGTTACGCAGATGTGCCTGTTACTTTCAAAGACGGCTCGATTGTTACTCTGCGTAAACCTTCTTTAAAGATCACTGAACTTGCTTTCGGTGAAATGCACCCTAAAACAGAATTCTCAGCTCGTGTTGCGCCACCGATGATTGGTTTGGGCCTGCTAGAGAGTATTCCACAAGAGACGATTCTTGGTTTCGCGAAGCAACAAGCAGCGGATAACCAAGGCGTATCGGGTAAAGCCAATTACGTTCTTGACGTTCGCACAAACGAAATGGCACTAGGACGTTTCGGTTGGAAAGCTGGTCAGCCAAATCTCATGCAGCAAAATGCGGCAGCGTTTAACGGTGATTTGGGCTTAACAAGCAGCTTATTCCCGAACGAAAACTGCACCGCAGCTCAATCAACTTGTGATGATTTCCCAAATGGTGGTGAGCCAGAAGTGAGTGACAATATTCTAGACTTCGTAGAGTTCTATTCTCAACATTTGGCGGTTCCAATCCGTCGTAATGTTGATGATCAGGCAGTCATTCAAGGCAAACAATTGTTCCATGAGATTGGTTGCCAAAGCTGCCACCAAGCTGAAATTCGTACAGCCAAGCGCGAAGGTTTGCCTGCACTATCTGACCAGTTAATCAGCCCTTATACCGATATGCTGCTGCATGATATGGGAGAAGGCCTAGCGGATAATCGTCCAGAGTATCTAGCGAATGGACGTGAGTGGCGAACTACACCATTGTGGGGTTTAGGTTATACAAAAGAAGTGAATGGCCACACCTTCTTGCTGCATGATGGTCGTGCAAGAAACGTGATGGAAGCGGTACTTTGGCACGGTGGTGAAGCTGAGATGGCGAAACAGGAAGTGTTGTCACTCAGTCGTAGCGAACGTGAAGCACTGCTGGCGTTCTTAGATTCACTATAAGCTAACTTGAACTCATTTGGGCCAGAGGCTTGATGAGCGAAGCAAGTAGCGAATAAATGACTGACTGCCGCTGAGCTTGTAGAAATACGAGCGCAGCGGTCGTTTTCATATTTGATGAACTCATATAATTAAAAGAAAAATTAGGAAGTAAGGTAACAGCATGGCTCAAAAATTATTGTTAATGCCTTTGTCGGTTTTAGCCATGGCAGGCTGTCAATCATCAGGGGAGCAAGTGGCTTCGTCTGAGGTTAACGGCGTGTCTTATCAAGCTGACACGACAAGTCATATCAGTCGTAGTGTGTATCAACAGGAGTTTGACTCAGCAGTACTATTCGCTAAGCAATCGAGCGAATTAGAAGCTTTGATGCAGGGTTACTGTGAAACAAATAACGTTGAGTTAGATACCGTTAAAAATCAGTGGCAGCTTACCATGAATAGTTGGATGGCACTGCAAGGACAAGAGCGTGGCCCAACAGCGGCGCTAGAAGAGAGCTGGAATGTTCAATTTTGGCCAGATAAAAAGAACACGACGGGCCTTAAAATGCGTCAGCTGACGCAACAGAATAAAGCTTGGACGCAAGACGAAATCGCACAGCAAAGTGTGACTGTTCAAGGTTTGGGTGCTTTGGAGTGGGCGCTATATGACCAGCAATCGCCACTGCTTAAAGATAAGGCGTCGGGTTGTCTGTCTTCACAAGCTATCGCGCAAAACTTAGCAATGAAATCAGCTTCAATTGCTGAAGCTTGGCAAGTAAACCCATGGCTTGCTTTGGATGAAATGCGCTGGGAGTCTGAATACATTGCTCTTTTGACGAATCAGCTTGATTACAGCATGAAGAAGTTAAGCCGTCCGATGGCAAAAATTGGTCACCCGCGCCCATACTTTTCAGAATCTTGGCGAGCGCAAACTTCTATGACTCAACTAAAAGCGAACGTTGCAGCTCTGGAGAAATTGTATCTAGCTGACGGTAACGGCCTTGATGGCTTGTTGAGAGAGAAAGGGCTAAATGACTTGGCTGATCGTGTTGCTGATCAGTTCACACTGACATTAGAGACTTGGCCAACGGGATTGAGCTTGTTCAGTTTACTGCAGAGTAAAGAAGGTTACCGAGAAGTTCTTACCCAGTACAACAAGCTAGAACGTTTGAAGTACCTGATTCATGAAGAAGTAGCGATAGAGCTGGGCGTGGTAATAGGATTTAATGCTACCGATGGTGACTGATACTACACGAAGAAACTTACTGAAAGCAGCACTTGGGTGTGCTGCTGTCCCATTGCTGCCGTTCGGATGTGCAAGCCGTTCAGGTGAAAACGCATCGAACAAACCTCAGTTGATTGGTTGCGCGCTTAATGGTCGAGACCAGTATTCCGCGGTTGTCGCTGATGAATATGGCATGCCACTGACTCAGCTAGCGATCCCCGAGCGTGGACATGGTGTTGCCATTTGCCCAACGTCATCACATGCTGTGGTGTTTGCCCGTCGCCCTGGTGACTACTTTATGGCGTTTGACTACAAAAGTGGTGAGCAGATAAAAATGGTAGTGAAGGGTAATAACCGTCACTTCTATGGTCACGGCGTTTACTCGTTAGACGGTACTCTACTGTATGCGACTGAAGGGAAAACGGACACAAGCCAGGGCGTAATTGGCGTCTATGATGTTGCGCAAGGATATCGCAAGGTCGAAGAATTCACTGGTTTTGGTATTGGCCCTCACGAGGTGATTATCATGCCCGATGGTAATCTTGCTATCGGAGTTGGCGGTGTACACACTGATGGCCGAACACCGAAAAACTTGGATTCCATGCAGCCTAGTTTGAGCTATGTTTCATCGCGAGGTGAGCTTCTTGATCAGGTTGAATTGCTGGATAAGAAGTTAAGCATTCGACACTTAGCGCATGATGGGACAGAGACAGTACTTTGTGGCCAGCAATATCGTGGTGAACCTGATGAATATCCTTCACTTTTAGCAATGCATACGAAAGGCGGTGAGTTCGAATCCTTGAATGCAGAGCCAGAGCAATGGGCGCGATTTAATCATTACATTGCAAGTATCGCAGCATCCGATGATTGGATTATCGCTACCTCACCAAGAGGTAATTGCTACGGCATTTGGTCTAAGCAAACTAAAGAGTTAGTTGAGCTATCGGCATTGTCTGATGCTTCCGGAGCAGTACTTCTTGATGGCGAATTTAGATTAAGTTCTGGGGCGGGGAGTGTGGTTAGCCAACGCAAACCTTATGAGAAATCAACACAGCAATCCTCCATTCAGTGGGACAACCACTGGAGTTCTATATGATTCATAACGTCATCTAAAAATAAAATGCTGGCTTCAATTTCTTTGCCATACTTATGTGATGGATAAAGGTGGAGTGAGCATGTTAGCTAAATACTTCTGTGGATTATTGCTGCTAGTTTCTATGAGCACATGGAGCTATACGGGTTCTGAGGATCGTCGGTTTATTCCGGCTGATTCAGAACTCTCTTTCATGCTTATCTATCCCGAACTCACCCTGAGTATTTATCAAGATACATCATTTCCATTCTTGTGGGACTCTCCCGAGCTTGTTAAAGCGTTTGAATTCCAGTTATCGCTGATTGAACAGGCAAAGGTGGCCCCACTTTTCGATCGACAGCTTAAACAGATTCACCAATACCAATCTCGCCAGCAGTGGCAAGAGCTAGACATACTGCTTACCGACACCTTCATCTATTATCTAAGTTACGTTGAGAATGCGCCAATCATAGGTGAGGAATGGTATTTCTCTGGGCAGCTGCACTCGAAATTGCCCGCGCCTTCACCTCACATTGTTATGAGGCTTAAAAGCAGTGTCGCCAATGATTACTTATTGGAGATGGTGTTGTCTTACGCGCCACCGGTTGGCGATTTTGACCAATTCAAAGCAACCTATTCTGTTTTAAACACGGCATCAGAGCTTGGTATTGAACGCTACCGCCAGAAAGGCCTAAAACGCTTGGGAGATAAGCTTTCAGACAAAGCGACATTGGTTGAGCGCATTGCATTGGTTGGCGTAGATACTTCAATGATTGCTGTCGACTCCCCTCGGTTTGATCAAGACTTAGAAATCGCGACCAAAGCTTTTCAGCGTATGCATGGGATTACCGCGGATGGGATTATCGGACCAGACACGATCAAGTGGATCAACATGGGCTTTGATGATCGACTTACTTCCCTAGCATTGAACGCCGAGCGTGCCCGCTTATGGCCAAGAAATAGAGACTCACTGATAGTGGTGAATGTACCTAGTTTTGATATGAAGTACTGGGAAAACGGAGAAGAGGTTTTTGAGTCTAAAGTCGTGGTCGGGAGAAAATCGAGAAAAACGCCACTCTTAGAGATAAAACTTGATTCGGTGATCTTAAACCCGACTTGGAACGTGCCATGGAAAATTATGGTTAAAGATATCTTGCCTAAAGTAAAAGCCGACGAGAGCTATCTTGAAACACACAATTTTCAATTGATTGATGGTTGGCGTTCGATGGAAACCGTCGATACTACCGAGATAGATTGGCAGACGATCAACTTCAACTCTTTCCCTTATCGAATGCGCCAGCAAGCAGGCTCTAGCAACGCATTGGGTTTGTATAAGTTCAATACACCAAATAAGCGAGCCATCTATCTCCATGACACCCCAAGTAAAAGCTTGTTTAACGATGACTTCCGCGCCTATAGCTCAGGTTGCATTCGTGTTGAGCATGCCGAGGAACTCGCGGAGTTGTTATTTGCGACTAAGGTAAAGAAAGTACCCAATCAGAATGATGAACTTGCTCCCAATACAAAGGTTCGACTCAATAAACGAATTCCGGTACACATTATTTACCAAACCGTGTTGTTTGAAGAAGAGGGCATACAGTACCGTGGCGACATTTATCAATACGATAAACAGGGTGGCTAATAATAGATATAAATAGAGTGGTGATCTTGACCAAAAAATGACAACTTGCCTGCTATTGGTAAATTTATAATGAGTATCAATAACTAACCGTGCAAAGGTTACAAACACTAACGTTTTGCACGTTTTTTGTTCGTTGACGAAGCAATTTCAATTATGTATCGTGCTTTTTTTGTTCGATCTGATTGGGTTTACTTGCTGTATGTCTCAAAGTTTATTTTCACGCCGTCAGTTCCTGACTTACGCTGGTGGTACTGCTGTTGTTGCCTCACTTACTCCTTCTATTGCCTTTGCTTCATACCCTGATCAACCAAGAACGATTAGCATGAACAACCTTCATACCGGTGAAAGGTTAGAGTCCTGCTATTTCGATGGCACCAACTATATTGGTGATGAGATGGCGCGCCTTAGCAAACTATGTCGTGACTTCCGCCGTAATGAAATACACCCAATGGATAAGAACCTATTTGATCAAATTACTCAGATTCAAAATATCTTAGGCATTCAAAAAGAAGTTCAGATCATCTCTGGCTACCGCTCTCCAGCAACCAATGAAGCGTTACGCTCTAAGTCGAGTGGTGTTGCTAAAAAGAGCTATCACATGCTTGGTAAGGCGATCGATTTCCGTATCGATGGTGTTGATTTGAAAGAGTTGAGAGATGTAGCAAGAAGTCTACAAGCGGGTGGTGTTGGTTACTATGCTCGGAGCAATTTCATTCACATTGATACTGGCCCTGTGCGAACTTGGTAGAGCAAGACTCAGTAGGTGAGCAAAGCGGTAGGGGCTTGTCAAAGTAAACATCCAATGTCATAGTTTGCCCAAATTTCAGTTTGCCCTCTAAGGTTTGTATATGTCTCTTAAGTATCAAGTTGTACCTGTTACCTCTTTCGCTCAAAACTGTTCGATTGTGTGGTGTGATGAAACCATGGAAGGCATCGTTGTTGATCCAGGTGGTGACATTCAACAGCTAGCTGCAATCATCGAAGAGCTGGGCGTTAAGGTAGTGAACTTGGTGCTGACTCATGGTCACTTAGATCATGTAGGTGGTACGGTGCCACTTTCTGAGATGTTGAACGTTGAGATTGTTGGTCCACATAAGGCGGATAACTTTTGGCTACAAGGTCTAGAGAATCAAAGCCAAATGTTCGGTTTCCCTCTGTGTAAAGCGTTTGAACCAAATACTTGGTTAGAAGAGGGTGACAAATTAACGTTTGGTAACCAAGTTATCGATGTAATTCACACTCCGGGCCACACACCAGGTCACGTGGTACTGTTTAGCGAGCAAGCTCGTTTAGCGTTTGTTGGTGATGTGTTGTTTAACGGTGCCATTGGTCGTACCGACTTCCCACAAGGCGATTTCAACACGCTCATCAAATCAATCAAGACCAAGCTTTGGCCACTAGGCAGCGATGTAACTTTCGTACCGGGTCATGGCCCTGAATCAACATTCGGTCGTGAGCGCGCATCAAACCCATTTGTAGCCGATGAGATGCCGCTTTACTAAATCTCTGATTCAATACAGAACGATTGAAAATGAAGCTTAGCTTTGCTTGTGAAAGCCAAGCTTTTTTATGGTTCATCGTGGATTAGCGTGCGGATTGACTCTCTGAGCCTATTGGATGTTAATCAGAAACACGCTCGGCAGCGGCTAGGTAGCGCCGAGCCAAGCCTACAAACTCTTCCCCGCTAATATTTAGGTCATTGGTTGATATAAAAATATCGTAGTCGTGAAAACGTCTTTGGTATTTCATTCTGTTAGCGAGCATCGCCTGTAGTCCAGAGTAATCTTTGATGATGGCTTTCTCGTCACTTGATGTTTTAGAGGGTTCAGACGCAGCTTGTTTTTGGCTGTTACCAAAGTGGCTCTCTTCAGTGTTTTCTGATTCTTTAAATTGACTTAGCTCTACACAGCCAGCTTTAGTGCAGCGAGCATGGAAATGCGAAGAGTCGAGAACCATATCTTCAAAGTTGGACTCCTTACCCGCTTGCTTAGCTCCCAAGTACAAAAGTCCGCGCTGGCTGAGCAGTAATTCGCAGGTGATTTTAGGGCAGATGGAATCCAAGTAGGGTGAGTAATTTTTGACCTTAATCCCGATCCAAGGAAGAGGTTGATGCCAGCCATCTTGTTCATAAGTACACAAGCCGATTTTTTGGATATTACTCCATTTTAAAACCCATCCACCTTTATAAAAGTGCTGCTGAAAATGTGTCGGAGTGAGTGTGAACATCACTCGGCTGCGTAGCATTAAATAATAGCCTGTTCCAAGCAGCGTAATAATGCAAAAAGCGCCTACGATCACTAACTTTGGATTATCGCTATAGAGTGCAATGATGAAGCAAATAAAGCCCAAAATAACAGCTAGAATACGGTATGCTCGTGTGAACGAAGGCAAAGAGAAATTAGTGAGATGACGAGTGTTCATAGGTAACACCAAGTTTTCATATTTTGTCTGGATGGATAACCAGTGTATATGACCCTGAATTGATAAGTTGATGTTTAAATAATAGACGCTAGTAGACAATATCGGTATTTTTCGTCGACTTTCGGCGCTTCACTCTACAAATAGCTCCTGTTTTTTGGTATAAATCGCGCTTCAAATTTTCACCACTGCGAAAAGAGCAGTGAACTGGAGAAATATTCAATGAGACTTGCTCATAAGCGTAAGGTGCAGGCTAAACTGCAGAAACGCACTAAAGCGGCTGTAGTTAAAGCAGTGGCAACGCCGAAAAAAGCGAAGCCTGTCGCAGAGAAAGTTGTAGCAGAAAAAACTGTAGCAGCAAAACCAGCGGTAGAGAAAACAGTAGCAGCAACTAAAGAAGTTGCAGTAGCACTGACTCCTAAGCAACAACAAGTTCTAGACATCGTTGTTAGCAATGCTGAAGGCATTAACCCTAAAGGTATCGGCCTAGCAGCTGGTCAAGAAGACGCGAAAGCAGCTTCATGGGCAACAGGCGCATTGAAAAAACTTCTTGAAGAAAACCTAGTAGCGAAAGAGCAGCTAGCAGGTAACAAGGTTATCTACAAAGCTATCTAATCTCACGGGATGATTTTCGCTTCGTTAAGTTTTTAAGCCTCGATTATCGAGGCTTTTTTGTATCTGCAATACAAGGCTCGCTCTTATACTTCTTCCAAATTTGTTGTTCGCTTATTCAGTCTACCGTCTGGCTCTGCCTCTCATCAGTGAGCACCAAATTAGGGCGAACCCTGATTAAAACATCGATAATCTCTCCCGATTCATCAAGCGATGAATAGAGCTTCATCACGAAATAGCAAACAATTGTTAATACGGCTTCATTGTAACTACTTAGGTATTGATCAATACGAATTCTTCGTGTGAATAGTCTAAGTCCTTTAAAACTGGCGACAGTCATTTACCTCCTACGTAGTTCTACTTAGTTCTTTGGTCTAATACGTATCTTTGTGCGGAGTATCCGTGCGTGCTCTCCCTGATATCTTGTTGCCTCATCGCGGTGCACTCTTGTGTTGAATCATAAAAAATGCTCAAAGAAAGAGTGTTAACCCAACAAAGGACGTGAACATGAGTCTCATTTCTAACTCACTCACACGAGTTTTTAAAAACGTAGCGGTGACTGCTGCGGCTTGTTTAGCTTTGGTCGCTACTGGTGCAACAGCTGCGGATAAGGTTTACCGTTTAAAACTTGCTGAAACATGGGGACCAAATTTCCCAGTTTTCGGTGATGCTACGAAGAACATGGCGGCGATGGCTGAGAAAATGTCGAATGGTCGACTGCAAATCAGGATCGATTCAGCGAATAAACACAAAGCCCCTCTAGGCGTTTTTGACATGGTTAAGTCAGGTCAATACGACATGGGTCACTCAGGTTCTTACTACTGGAAAGGTAAAGTTCCAAACACTCTTTACTTCACATCTATGCCTTTCGGTATGACGCCAGCAGAGCAATACGCATGGTTCTACCACGGTGGCGGTATGGAGTTAATGGAGCAGGTTTATTCTCCACATAACTTGATGTCGTTCCCTGGTGGTAATACGGATATTCAGATGGATGGTTGGTTTCAAAAAGAGATCAACAGTGTTGAAGATTTAAAAGGTCTGAAAATGCGAATCCCTGGTTTTGCGGGTGAAATCCTAGCAGAGCTTGGTGCTAAGCCGACAAACATTGCCCCTGGTGAGCTTTACACATCTCTAGAGCGTCGCACGATTGATGCACTAGAGTGGGTAGGTCCGTCACTGGATCTGCGAATGGGTTTCCACAAAATCGCGCCTTACTACTACACAGGTTGGCATGAGCCCGGTTCAGAGCTTCAATTCCTAGTGAACAAGCGCACTTGGAACAAGCTTCCTGAAGATCTACAAGAAATCTTACGTGTTGCAATGCGCACAGCGGCTTACGACATGTACACACAAGCAACGCACGAAAGTGGTAAGAACTGGGTTTCTATGAAGACTGAATACCCAGATGTACAAGTGAAAGACTTCCCGCCAGAGGTTATGTCTGCAATGAAAGAAGCGAACGATCGCCTACTTGCTGCACATGCTGAGAAAGATGAGCTAGCAAAAGATATTCAAGCTTCACAAGCTGCTTACCTAGAGCAAGTACGTTCATGGACGGATATTTCACACAGAGCTTACCTAAATAGCCAAGCGAAATAATCGCTCTTTATGAACTAAGTCTAAATGAACCCAAAGCTTTTCTTATTAAGTATTTAAGAGTGAATAAGCTGAGGGTTTATTTAAAACATAATAACTAACCTGTATTACTCTCAAGAACCTTTTCTACGTCCTACAGCTTGTTAATTCAGCTGCACGATGTCTTTTCAAATTCCATGGAGTCGGGAATGCGAAGTCTAATTTATATTGAACGCATGTTTAATCGCATCGGTGATGCACTGGGATGGCTTTCCAGTATGTTGTTTATTTTACTTATCGCCAACGTCGTGTATGACGTTGTCATGAGATATGCATTCAACGATGTCTCAATTGCCTTTCAAGAGATGGAATGGCATCTGTTCTCTGCTGTTTTCCTACTAGGTGTGCCATATGCCATTAAAGCGGGTGGCCATGTTCGAGTAGATGTGTTCTACGAGCAATTGAGCTTTAAGGCGCAAGCTATTATTGACCTGCTGGGTACGCTTATCTTTCTTCTTCCTTTTTGTTTACTGGTTACTTGGTTCGGCATCGATGTTGCCAAAGAGAGTTATGAACTGGGTGAAACCTCAGGCGATCCTGGTGGCTTGCCATATCGCTGGATCATCAAAACCATGATCCCGTTGTCGTTCTTTTTGATGGCACTGAGTGGCGTAGGTTTGATCCTGCACTCACTCAACAAGATTTTTAATCCGCACCTTATCCATGTAAATCATAAGTAGAGGCTAAACATGATTGGAATAGTAATGTTTTTTGTAGCCTTGTTTGCACTTTTACTTGGCTTCCCAGTTGCGTTTACCTTTGGTGGTATCGCCTTAATCTTTGGTGTTTGGGCTGAAGGCATCGAAATGTTTGCCTTTATGCCATATCGAATTCAATCGATCATGGAAAATACGGTACTGATGGCCGTTCCATTATTCGTTTTCATGGGGCTTGTTCTGCAAAAGACCAAGCTTGCTGAGCAGCTACTTGAGTCTATGGGCCGCTTGTTTGGTGGTGTACGTGGTGGTATCGCGATTTCTACAGTACTGGTAGGTTCGCTACTTGCTGCTTCAACTGGCGTGGTTGGTGCTTCTGTTGTTGCGATGGGCCTTATCTCTTTGCCTGTAATGCTTAAGTACAATTACGACAAAGGCTTAGCTTGTGGCACCATTTGTGCTTCAGGTACCTTAGGTCAAATCATCCCACCATCGATCGTTTTGATTCTACTCGGTGATGTACTTGGTGTTCCGGTTGGTGACTTGTTCCAAGCGGCAATTTGGCCGGGTGTAATGCTGGTGGGTGCGTACATTGTTTATATTCTGATATACGCAAAACTTAACCCTACAGCCGCTCAGCCTATTGAGCGTGACGATTCAATCAGCCGTAAACAAGAAGTGATTGATGCGCTAAAAGCGATTCTTCCGCCGCTCGCGTTAATCATTGTGGTACTGGGTTCCATCTTTGCGGGTGTGGCGACGCCGACAGAATCTGCTGCATTAGGTGGCGCAGGTGCGATGATACTTGCACTGCTATATGGTCAGTTTAGTTGGTCAATGGTGTATGACGCTTCTAAAGAAACCGTAAAGGTAACGGCAATGGTGTTTGCAATCTTGCTCGGTGCGACCGCTTTCTCGATGGCGTTTACCTACACTGGCGGTGATTATCTGGTAGAAGAGTGGATGCTGCAGCTTCCGGGTGAGAAATGGGGCTTCCTGATCATTACCATGCTAGTGATTTTGATTCTGGGTTTCTTCATCGATTTCGTAGAGATCTGTTTCATCATCGTGCCAATCTTAGCGCCTGTTGCTGAGTTAATGGGTATCAACATGACGTGGTTCGCTATCTTGATTGCAATGAACCTACAAACCTCCTTCTTGACGCCACCATTTGGTTTTAGCTTGTTCTACCTAAAAGGTGTGGCACCAAAAGGCGTAACGACCAAAGACATCTACCGAGGAGTGATGCCTTTCATTGTGATTCAGATACTCGTACTTGGGTCACTTCTCGCGTTCCCTGCGTTTTATGGAATGTGAGTGACGCCAAGAATGTGAACGATACGTTTCAACGGCTATCTATAAATTGCTAAAATAAAACGGCTTATTGATGTTCAATAAGCCGTTTTTCGTGAGGAAAAGGAATGCCTCTAAAAGCCAAGCTGATTCTGCTGACACTACTCCCGTTGCTGCTGGTTACGGCGAGCATTAGTTGGATCTCGTTACACCAGACTAAAACCCTGGGTGATAAAGAGGTCCAGATCTTCAGAGACAGCTTGATCAAATCCCGTGAAAATGCTCTTAAGGACACTGTCGATCTGGCTTTCGACGCCATCGAACACATCTACAACGATCCCGATATTCAAGAAGCCCAAGCTAAAACGGAAGTTCGAGACATATTGTCTAAACTTAGATATGGCGCGGATGGCTATTTTTTCGCTTACAATCATCATGGGACCAATCTCGTTCATCCGATACAGCCGGAATTGATCGGCCAGAATTTACTGCAACTTCAAGATGAAGATGGCGATTTCCTGATTGAAGCCTTATTACGAGAAGCACAAACCGGAGGAGGCTTTCATCAGTACTTGTGGCAAAAGCCATCGACAGGTGAGGTGGTCTCTAAGCTGAGTTATGCCGCTTGGTTGGAACGTTGGGATTGGATGATTGGTACGGGCTTGTACATTGAAGATGTGCATCAAGAAGTCGCTTCAATGCAGGCTGCGATCAACAAGAACATTGAAACCACGTTTTTCTCTATTGTGGTGATCTTGAGTGTTACCGTGGCGGTGATCATCGTACTGACTTTAGCCATCAACATGCATGAACATCGTATTGCCGATAACAATTTGAAAGAGCTGGCTCATAAGACGGTGATGTTTCAAGAAGACGAGAAGAAGCATCTCGCGCGTGAGCTGCATGATGGTATTAATCA
>NZ_JBQKUM010000039.1:0-46632 GCF_054968605.1 Pseudoalteromonas sp. G5_S1_14_S5
ACACAGCACTATTGGTTTCTGTGTTGTTCGAAGTTGTTGTTGTCGTAGTCATCATTTACTCCAGTTTTCTTTTGCTGCGAATGCTGTGGGAAACGTGCGTATTGGGGACTGTGCAATGGCACTAAACCGCAGAAAATTTCAACGCCAACCCAAAATCATGGGTTTAGATTGGCTACGTAAGCTGAGGATATCTCAGTGTCGAACCAAGAAATTCAAATAAGCAGGGCTATATCAGCGATTAAATTGATACAACTATGAGATTGGTGTGACGTTTACCGAGCTGTCGGTCCCTGTAACGATGTTTTGTCAATTAAGGTGCGATATTGGCTTCGCTAATTTCTAAAAGGAGAGAATGGGGCGTGTATAAATGAACTGAACCAATCAGTCAGCATAAATAAGGTACATTATGAACAACAACATGAAGAACTTTAACTTTAGAATTACGTGCATTGGTTTGATACTAATGCTGAGTTGTGGTCTGTCATTTTCTTTCCAAGCCGCAGTAAATGGCTACACACTATTTGAATTCATTGCCGAAGTAGCTTTACGAAACAATCTTCCGCAAGATGTTAAAAATCTCGCAATGTTTCAATTACTTCCAACTGTCGGTGGCTTATTGTTAGCTATCGGTGGTACGAAAAAGATGATCGATGAGAAAAAGACTGCCGAATCGTCTGACGTCGAAGAGCAAGCCTAAGTTAAGTGGTTAGGGACCTCATAAACCGCATTATGAGGTCTTGCTGATCCAAAACTCACCATCACAAGGACCGACGAAAGGAATGGCTTCGCCACTGTTTAGGTACGAGTCTTCGCGTGATTCTCTTGGAGAGACAACGCAATGGTAAGTAATTGGAGATAAGCTAATAAAGAAGCCAAGTTTCATGGGTCTTGATTGTCGATCCCAATATACTCGGCTGCGATATTGGTGACCTGTTTGTCTCCTATACACTATATCTTCGCGACCAAAGTAGTTCACTAACTCTTGCGTGCTTACTTTTAAAGAGAGTGTTACTGGAGCTAACGAAACGGTAGCGGTACTGAACCCAAGGTCAATTAAATCCTTTCGCATGTCGTTATAGTTTTGAATGTCGCGTTCCGGTGTATCGCTATATTTACCTCGTACTAAGCTCACTTCGTCAGAGCTCGTGATTAGATTCGAAGAGTGCGCAACGTTTTTGTAAACACCGATACGCTTAGCATCAACTAAAAAAATAGGTTCACGAGAGCATCTTTTTTCCGAAAGTGTCAAAGATTGATGAAGGTCGTAAATTTCTTTCGCTTGTTTCTGAAGTTTATTGAACAGGCTTTGATCGCCATTGACGTGACCAATCCAGCGAATATGTTGGGGTTTGGTCAGACGAAGGTGACCCGACTCGGTAAATTCTTCAGTGTATTCTGGATAGCAATGTGAACCAAAGGACTCAACTTCATTTGTGGAAGAGAGTACATCGTCGAAGAACTGTTCTTCTAATTTGAAGAAGCGTACCCAATCTGAGTTTCGGTTTGTCATTATGTAGTGCTCCAATATAACGTTTTACGTAATGATATTATTTAATCGTTTAAAACCAATTAGAAGGTGTGGATTACGACTAAAGAGATTGATACCATCACCAAGAGTGTCGTGTAGAGCGTATATTTGGCGAAGTGAAAGCAGCTTCCGTACATCTTCTATGAATAATAGATAATAAGCACAGCTTGAATGCAAATAGTTGTTCAAGCTGTGGCATGATTTATCGTACCAATTTAATTTAAGTCACAAAAATTATAGTGGTATTGATTAACTTACCCCAAGAGCTTTATAAACCGCATCAACAGGATCACTATAAAAGCTCACTTGGAACTTCGTAAATGTCTCAGCAGGTACAGTTGGGATATCTGTAGCAGAAGCCATCGGAATAAGGATCTTGGTAGCACCAGCTTCAAGAGCTACCTGCATAGAACCTGCTAAATCCTGCACAGGATTTAGTACACCCCCCAAAGTCATTGAACCAAGCACTACCATTGACTCCTGCATCGGTTTACCCAGTAAGGCAGAGCAGTTCGCAATCAGTGATGCTAGACTGGATGTGTACGAGTTACCCGACATCTGCAAATCTACGAAATGTAGGTGGAACTCAAAGTCTGAGAACTGAGTATTTGCCGCAATGCGAGATAAGTTGCCTTTAAAGTACTCAAAACCAACTTTTACTTGTTCTTTAGCTTCAGTATCGGAGCCTAGACCTGAAGTGGTTAGCTTGCCGTTACCAGCGGTTTTCTGCGTCTCAATTCGGAATACACCAAGCTTGCCATTAGCACCTGGACTAACAAAGTGAATAACACCAGCATTTGGAGTTCCTGGAGGAATGATCTGTGAACCGCCTTGTTCAGGTACGTTTACAAAGAACTCTTCAAGGCTGTCATTATCAATGTAAGAAAAGTTCACATCAAAGAATTCCATTCCACCAATCTTTTTGAGCTGCTCTTTCACTCGGCGGCGAACTTCTAACGCATAAGTTAAACAGGTGCGAACGTCTTCTTTTGAGTATTCACCGTGTGGCACAAGTAACTTCAGTAGACCCGATGTTGTTCTGCGTACTGCAATTACGTCACGTTGGTTTAAGTTATTGCCAAGCTTGAAGAATTTATCTATCGCATCTGCGAAGTTATGCTTACGCATATCACGCATGTATTCCGCAAGGTAGTCTGTAATTAAACCAAAGCGGTTAGTGAAGAATTCAGGTCGCATTTTTGGAATTTCCCAGCCAGGAATATAGGCGTGGAAACGGTCAAAGAAAGCCGAGTCAATCATTTCTGTTGGGAAAGGAGCAAGTAAGTGACTGGTCTTAACTAATGTTTCGACACTTTGATCTATGTTACCAACAAAAACCATGGAGGCTTTGGCTTCGATAGAATCTTTGCCCCGGCTGAAAGAACCAGATGCCATGTAATCCTTCATTATCTGCACGCCATCTTTGTCTTTGAATCGGATTCCAGCAACTTCATCAAAAGCGACAATATCCCACATACCAACCAAGCCTACTTTACGAGATGACATGTTATAAAACAGGTTTGCGACTGTTGTTTGACCGCCCGATACAAGTAGTGAGTTAGGGGAGCACTCTTTATAAACGTGTGATTTACCAGTACCGCGAGGGCCAAGTTCACACACGTTATAGTTATTCTCAACAAATGGGATCATACGAGCAAGAATGTGCCACTTAGCTCGTTGTTCAAGATTAGTAGGTTCCATACCAATGGAGCGTAGTAGCATGTCTAGCCATTGATCCATAGAGAAGCTTCTGCGAGCGTCAAATACTTCTTGCATGTTCATGGAAGGCATTTGAATTGCTTTTAAACCTACAACCGAGAACGGAGATGTCTTTTGTCCTTCCTCATAGAAGTAGCTAAGCGTCACAATGCACCAGATACCGCCTGTCAGAAGCTTCTCATTAGACTTAATGATATCCGCTGGGATAACCGCATCCTTGATGCCTAAGTTGGATAGGCTTGCTTCGTAGACATCTTTCTTCTGGTTAAGACGAACAGAAACCTTATCGATAACCTTATGCGTTCCTTTCTCACGCACCATTGATTTTACTTTTTCAGCTTCATCTGGACGAACATAATTGTCTGTTAGGATCTGTTTTACTCGACCTAAACCTGCTTCAATTAGATCATCATCGGCTGATGAGCAATACATACCAAGCAAATACTCAAGTACGTATACAGGAACGTTCGCGCCTTCTTTCAACTGCTTAGTTAAATCTTTACGGACAACTCGGCCTTTAAATTCTGTTGTCATAAGATCATCTAGATCTACATTACGAATTTCTTGAACTTCTTGTTGGATTTGCTCATCGTGACTAAGTGGTTCTGCTTCGTTCGCAATATTATTGTCTTTGTCATTTATCATTTTGAGTTCCTAAAACAAATCAAATTCGTCTTGAATAGCAAGGTCGATGGTTACCGATACTGGCTCTAGCTCAATAGGGCGGTTCGGTTGAGTGATGTCTCGCATCATTAGCTTGTAACTAATATTTCGATCAAAGCCAGAGCCATTAAGCATGATTATTACGTCATGTCTTCTGTCTTCTTGACGTTCTGAGGTGGCATCAAACATAGCGACTTGTTTATGAGAAACAACATTGCCATCTGGATCTGCAACCCAAATTTCTAATTCACGAGCAATGTATTTATCGCCAACTGCTCCTGCTTGTAGAAGTTGGATTTTGTCGTTGAGAGATACCAAACGAATTGGATTAGCCAGTGGTACGACGGGGACTCGTTCCTTACTTAGCTTAGTTTGCTGTTTCTTATCTAGTTCACGTACTCGTAAAACTGGCACACAAATTTCTTGAGGCATAACCCCACCATGTACAAATTTAGCACCACCAACAAAATTAAAGCGGTTTGAGCCACGTGGAACAATAAATTCAGCGTTGCTGCAATCTTCACTATCGAGTGCAAGATTTGCTGTAGAATTCAGTGAACCTTGCCAGTAGTTATCGCCTTCTGGCAAAGTCTCACCAATGATATAGCGCTTTTTCGCTTCGACTGCACCTTTCGGTTGAGCCTGTAGAGTTGCTCTGTCTGAATCAACCACATCAGAAGACTTGTAGATAAACCCATGGTCAGCAGTAACAAGAACACGACTACCATTTAGACGGTTGATAATGCGTTCAATCAGTAATTTGATTTCATTGATCGCATCGGCACAAGCTTCAAAGGTTTGGTTTTCGGTTACGGCTTTATCACCAATGGCATCAATTTGATCATGGTAGATATAAACAACACGAGCATCTTTAACCATCTGCCGACCTTCGTCATTGGTCCAACCAAGTACTTCAGAAGCTTTAAACGCAAGCCCATTACGTTTAGCTAAAATTTTCTTACGGTTTTCAGTTCCATGAGCACTAACGCCATCAACTTTATACTCAACTTTAGAGCCGATATGAGCGCTAATCTTGTTATGAGGTAGTAGAGATGCCATCCCCAACTGCGTATAAGATGGAACCACCCCAAGTTGTGACTTGATCTCAGATGAAAAGCGTTTTTCGTTGTTAATCTGATCACTGATCGCATGAGCTACATCGTAACGCAGTGCATCAGAGATAATCACAAAGACCTTTTGTACTTGCGATGTGTTGAAAATACTTTCGACTTGGTGATTATAGAAGTCGTATTGATTCGGAACGCCCATGATCTTCCAATCATCTAATAGGGTTTCTTGATCAATATGTTTTCCCCAGGTGATAGCAAGATCGTGCAAGTACCAATCAACATATAGGGTTTCAATATCGTTAACTAAACCAGTTTTCTTAAGGATATCTGAACCATTGTGTGCCACTTGGTTAGCATGCTGACAGAATTCACGATATGCCATATCAAACTTATATAATTCAGCTTCATACGCACGATACATCTCTTTTGCTGAGTTGTATTGGAACCCGTCAATATACTTCTGCTTAAGTGTGTAGAACTGTTTAGCAGCACGAATGGCTTTGAGAATCGCTGCATAATTTGGCTGTATTAATGCCCAATGGGTAGTTAATCGATGCGATATCAGCGCATCGACTTCTACCTTATCAAGTTCATTAATCTTCTTCACAAGGAGAATGATGAATTGCTGCTCAGCCGATTCAAATGTTTCTACACGTTGTAAATCTTGAGGGGATGTAATTGTGCCAAGAAGGTTCCTAAGTTCTAATTCCGCTTCAATGAATGAAGCTAACTTGTTGTACGCATCACCCATTGAGCGACTTTCTCGCATACTCTTAATGATATTGACAGCCGTTGCTCGTTTTGACGAGTTAAGCCCCGAACGGTCTGAATAATCTTTTTTACCATGCTCATCAAGGTGAATGGGTAATAGATTTAACTTGAGGCGCTCAAAAATAGAGTGTGAGGTGCTTACGCCACTATTAATCAGTGATTGGTAAAACTCGGTAAAGAGTAGTTTAATAATGAAATCAATAAACTCTGCTTCAGTTGTGCTGCCATCATCGTTCTTCTCAAGTACATAACCAACTTCATCGGCAGCAAAGCGCCAAAACGTTGCTGTTAAGTTGTACTTGCTGAGTTCATCAAATAGAGACTCATTGTGGATATCGTTGCCTTGTGTGACTAATAAATCCAATAGAATTCCTGCAAAAGTAGGGGAGTCAATCTTTAACGTGGCAGCAAGTAATGCCAGTTCTAACTCTTCTTTATTAGCATTGTGCGGCAGCAGCTTCTTGAGTCGATTAACTCGGGCCTTGTTAGTGAAGAACGCACGATACTGAGAAATGACAGGTCGAAACTCCATACGCATGCCTAACTCATTGAGGATCATTGAGCTAGAATCTGCATAGAAGTCTTCAGAGTAGAGGCGAACATCAAATAACCAGTCACGTTCAGGAAGGTTTGGGGCTACATTGCTGTAAAGCAAGAAAGATGTATGAGGCTCTTGAAGCTCAATTCGCTGTTTAACTTCTAGGTGTGATTGACCATCGAGCAAGATAATCTCGATACCGTTAAGATCGAGTTCATCAAGCTGCTCTTTGAATTCGATGTCAGTATCTTGCCAAAAAACCAAACGGCTTTTTTCAAACTTAGAGAGTAAGCCTTGTGAGATTTGCTGTATATTCATGTTTATAATACTTTTTATAGTTAGGCTTAAATTGTTATTCAGCGAGTGCTTTCAGCCCGTTTAAGAATACTTCTGCGCTTGGTGCGTTACCGTGTTCCGCTGCATTTTGCGTGTCGTAGCCACACTTCAAGATTTTCTTTGTGAACTTAACCTTAGTACCTGGCCCACGCTTTTCTCGTTCTTCTGCAATTTCTTTTAAGCGATCCCATGGCATGGCAATAGTATTCTCTGGTGAGGCTTCGTGAAAGTTCGTTGTTTCAAGCCAGCTATTCATAGCTTGGCTATCCGCTAAGAACCATGCTTCAATCGCTTTCACTGCGATAAATATCAGGTCTGTATGAGTGGTCGTAATTCGATTCTTTACCGTGTCAAAATCTGGGTCTAACTCTAAATCGGTAAGAATGATAATGTGCTCTGCACCTGCGCCTTTAAGTAGATTGACCATAGGTTCAATGTGTTGTGGCAGCAGGTTACCGCCACCATTAGCATCAAGCACTGGATTGATTCGTTCACATCCATTTGCCTCTAACCAAGCTTTAAAGGTATCTGACTCGATGACTAATTTTTCGGTTTTACCTTCGACTATAAATCCAAGCTTTACCATGGTGAACCACCTGAAAACATGTTCATTAACCATGCTTTATCAAGAGGCATATCACCTAAATCTATACCATTAGTTTGTAGTGCTGCATTCTTAACTTCTGTTTTCCCTTGTTCTTTGTTACTTAACCAAAGCTCTGATTTTTCGGCACTGCGAACTACTGATTCACTATGCGTAGTGACGAAGAAAGCATGCTGGATAGTTGCGGTATCTCGGATCGCCCCAATAAGCTCAGAAATAGCTTTGGGGTGAATGCCTCTTTCAGGTTCTTCGATGATGGTAATACCAAATTTGTTAGTTCTGCTTAGTAGCGCTGTAAGAATACAAAGTGCGTAGATAGTGCCATCAGAGATTAAATTTGCAGGGAATCTTGTTTTCGTACCTTCCTCTTTGAATGTAATAACAGTCGTACCATCAAGGCGTTGTTTCTCTGTGGAAACCCTTTCCATGTGAGGGACTAGTAACTCAATCCATTCTGTAATTTGCTCTCTAAAGTCATCCTTTTTTTCTAGTTCTGCAAGCATACTAGCGACATTGCGCCCATGCATGTCTAATTCGGAGGTGTCAGTATTCGCAGAATCAGGCTCTTTAGCGCCTAAAGGGTCAAAACGAAAAACCTTTATGTTTGTCAAAAATTGATAGATGCCAGAATCAGGTAACAGCAATAATGCAGACATATTGGTTGGGAAGCTTACAGAATTTAACTGCTTACCTGACTTTAGAGTAGGGGACTCTCCACGTTTGCGAGAGATGACTAGTTCATCATCAATATGGAGAGTTTCAAAAAAAACTGGCTCTGAATCTAGTTGATAAAGCTTTAAGTGGTAATGATACAGCTTTGAGTCCAGTGTTATTTTGATCTCAAACTGCATAGTTCTTCTGCGTTCAGATCTGTGTTTGAAACAGTGAATATGAGCGAAACCACCAAACTTTTGAATGGCACTTTTCGTGCCGAATTCAATGGCTGTTCCAAAAAATGCTAGTGCATCGACAAGGTTACTTTTGCCTGAGCCATTAGACCCAGCAATGATTGCAAATGGATCAACGTTCTCCATTTTAAGATCAGCAATGCTTTTGTAGCCTTGTATGTGTAGTAGTTCTATATTCACGATTCCCCTCCATTAAGAGGATATATTATATAAGAAAAGGCTTGATAACTCATTCAAGAAATCAAGCACTTACTTTTTCAAGAGAGATAGATTGCACTTCTTTCAGTAGTAACTGATTGTACTCGCAGTTGAACAGGTCTTTCAGCTCATCTTTTTTCTCATGGAAAGGGAGAGCTATTGCATTTTTGTCACCACGAATCGCTGCTTTAGCTTTATCATTACACCAGGATCTATAGTGCATCAGGCTGGTGTTATAGCGTTTAGTGTTTTCACGCATCAGGTGTTCTGATAGCTTGAATTTCCCGTATCTGTCACAGAGTTGACTTTCCAGATAGATGGCTTTAGGCATTGTGTCGAGAATCATCGTAATGAAATCCAACATTTGCTTCAGATGGTCGTCAGTCAGTTGGTCTGCAAATGAAATAAGGTTATCAATTAAAGATAGAACTTCGTTTCTTTCGATAGATAACTGTGTAATGAGGTTTGCGGCAATATCTTCGGTTTCTGATACGTAGCTTTTATCAAGTAGAAGAACTCTTGCTGATTCAATAGCACCAAAATACTTCGATATTTTTTCCATATAAAACATCACATTTTGAGCTTTGATATCGGAAGAAATCAAATCCATGGTTTCTTGCAGCTTGTCTATTTTCTTAGCGAGATACATTGTCTGCACAACAATCGCACCAACAATAATAGTCGTAGATAAGCCAATAGCTGCCATTTGAGTCGCATGGGTTGATTGAATTAGCTTGCTGATGTCATTCAACTTTTCTGGGTCATAAAGCATCCCTTTCAGAGGCATATGTTGTACGATGCCCGATTTACCAGACGCTTCACTCCAATAGGCGACACCATCACGAAGAATAACGCTACCATCTTGCAAACCTTGTTGAACTGTTGAATAAACTTTATCCCAGTCAAATGTAAATACAGTTTCCATCAAAATATAGGTTCCTCTTCATTAAGCATCTGTTGTCGCATTGCAGCAATTTGTACTAAGGCTGGCAGAGTTACTCTGAAGGCTGGCCCACTAATCGCAGGAACGGTTAAAAGTACAGTTATAGCAATGCCTATTGGTCCTGCAAAAACACCAATTGCACGAGCTAGCCCTGCGTTTGCCGCTATTGTTAAGCCTCTTCCTAGAAGGGCTGTAGCTACCGCATTTGCAACAATCATAGCAACTTGATAAGACATAAAGCCTCCCATACGAATTCCTGCGATGATAGCCGTGAGGGCTGCACTACTTGTTAGTGAGGTATCTATTTTTAGTTTTTTTCGTAATTCATTTCTTTCAGATGCCGACATTTTTTCCCATGAGTCTTGGAATAGTTTTGCTAAAAGGGCTTGTTCAATTTTTTCTGTTTCTGCTTTGTAATCGGTTTTAATTTTTAGCTTCTTACAAACGTCAGTAAGTATCTCTCGATATTCAACGCCTGATTGTCTAAATAGATTAACGAAAGTGTCGCCACCAAAGTGTTGTAACTCTCCAGCGATAAGTTGCCAAACTTGTTTATAGTCACCCACACCCTTGGCAGCTTTAAATCTTTCATCATCGGTTAGGGTTTCTGTAAAACGAGTTTCACCATCTTTATCGGTTGTTAGGTATTTGACTAGTACGCCTAGCATTTCGTTATCGGCATAGCGTAATAGGGGATCTAAATCTTTATCTTTTCTGTATGTATTGCTCATAATTATGTAGCGTCAATTAACCACCCTTGTTCAGCGACAATTAGAGATTAAATTTTGTACAGTGATTTGATTCTAGATTAAACACAAAATAGAGATGAAACTCTTACTAAGCCAAAACCGATAGAGCCTTGCCCTGTCAAGGATGAGAGCGCAGCGAGCACCCCGTAGGGGCTTCCTTTATAGGGCATGGGTCGAAGGACAATTTTAGGTAAGAGGAGCAAATCTAATTGTCGCTAGATCACCCATTGTAATTGTCGCTACATACATAATATTCTCCTTATTGAACAGAATAGAAAAAGGCACAGTCCGTGGACTGTGCCATTACTACTTAGTTACTTATTTGATTAGGTCTGGTTTCTTACCATGGATGCCTTTCACATCGTGAAGAAGGTTACCGAACTTACCGTAGTTAACCTTTACACCGTCATCTAGGTCGATAGAGATCTTCATTTCAGCTAAGTGCTTTAGCTCTTCATCGAAAGCTCGTAGTTCTGTTTGCTTCTTCTCGATGGATTTAATCTCTTTTTGTAGGCGCTTCTTCTCTACCGTTGATGATGCACTTTGTTCAAGCTCTGATTGAAGCCTGTGCTGTGCTTCCATCTTACCCATTAGTGGCGTGACATATTCGGTACGCATGCGGGCTAGGGTACTCTCGTTGTAACGGTGGAGGTATACCAAACACTCGAATGCTTTTTCCTTACCAGAGCTAAATAACCAGTAAATCGGACGCTTCTTGTAGGTCTTCAAGTGATCTTTGTAGAACTGCGTTGAGAAGTAGCGGCGAATGGTGTCCATTGAGCTTTCGTTTTTCTTAGGCTTGATAGCATCCAGGCATAGGCTTTCTGCAACGAACTCCAAGTTTTCACTCAAGTGCTCCTCTCCCCAAACCGTTTTGACAAATTCACGGAAGCGGATGGTTGCATCATCTTCAAATAACCATTCTTGATCGGCTAACGGAATGATGCCGTCATCATCGGCAGTGAAGGTGTTGTATGCACCTTCGTTAACTAACTTGTTGAAAACGAGATTATTGGAGTGAGCAAAGACGATACCACTTTGGTTCAATGAGAAGCGTCCCATCATATTTCCAACTGAATAGCTAATAAGTGATGTTAGACAGGCTGCTTGAGATGCATTTTCCCTCTCTGGCTTAGGTAAGTTCTTAAATTTGAAGTGAGGGTTCGATAGCAGAGAAATTTGCTCAAGCTCCACGTCACCACCATCATAAGAGTTCGACACAGTATTATTGATATGAGTTTCAATGCGTTGAAGAGAGTTTGTTAGTTCTTTGGATTGTTCTCTAAAAATACTATAGCTCCCCTTTAATGTTGAATTTGGTTTAATTAAAGGGAATGTTGTAAAGTTCCAAGAAGTCTCTAACTGATCCCAATCCTCTTTAGCTATGGATATAGCTTCTTGTACTTGTGTTGGAGAGTTAGGAATAAGAGGTAATTGTCTTATTATACCGACCTCATAATTAAGTGTTGGTGAAATAGCTCCAGCAAGAATACTGGTAGTTTTTGAGTTAAGTAGCCCTGCGATGTTGTGAAGATTAAGTTCAGAAAAAATTGACATGCCCGCATCAGCAAATATAAAACCTGATGGGTAATATCGTACAGAAAAATTCCCCGATGAAACTTTTGACCAACTTACAGACTCTGAGAAGTAATGTTGCTCTGAAGGACAACAGTTCCCCATAGTTTTTAGAGTTAGGTAGTCGCTTTTTGAAAATGCAACAATATGTTCATGATTACCATACCACTTCCTGAATGTTCCTCCTTTGTTAAAAGGAACCCATCTTTTTTGAGTTCCCCAGTGATCTTCTTTGCTTGTTGCAAAGAAGTTAGTATGATCTAATGCGACCTCAAACCACATTCTAACAAATCGGTCATTGTCCCCAGTTGCCATACCTTGCCGAGCTGAGGCTTGTTTGCCTATGGAATCGTACGAACTAAAGAGTTGGCGCTCTTTTTCTGTTAACCAATAAGCTATCGGTGAACCAGGAATATCCCTAAATGCATCTTGATTCATTTTATTGTGCAAATGCTGTTTAGATTGTAGAAAAGAGCGTTTGTTTTCTTCGTTTCCTTCAGTTAAGCGAATAAAAGATGGTAGATATCTATTAATAAATTGCTTCTTAATAACCCAAGCGGTTGTTTGAACGACTTCACCAGAAATCTGACTGAATGCTCTGGCTCCCAAATGAGCCATAGTAAGTATATTACTCGAATCTAATATTGAGTTTCGCAGCTCTTCAAAGCTCGATAGAAACATCCAGGACTGCATATTTACCTGGGCATTATATCCATTTTTCTTTAATAGATTGAACGATCGTTCCATGAACAGTGCAAATAGGTCAGACTTTGAGTTCGGATAAGTCTTGTTAGCAAACTTTTTAAGTTCTTTGTTCATACCTTTTGACCCAAGGTATGGCGGATTTTTTACTGCACAATCGTATTTAGTAGCAAGTACTAGCGCTTGAGATACAATTGGTAGAACTACTTCAATAGCTGTTTTAGTGGTTGGGTTATTGCTGTTTTCAGCTTCTTCAAGTTTTGCTTTCAAACTTGTTAGAACTGATAGGTATTTACTATCAATTTCAATCAGTGAGCCTAAATTCTTAGCATCCAAGAATTGGAGTTTCAGGTACTCAAGTAGTTCGTAGTATGGCTTAAGTTCTGTTGGGATTTCAGAAGCATTGAATTCGTTTTGTGCAAATAGATCTTCGGTTTGACCTGCTTGCAATTTACCTTCAAAATCGAGAACAGTCCAAAGTTGATTTACATTGAAACTCTCGGTTGACTGAAGAGAGTAGAGGTTGAGTTTGATATCGTTGTCTTCGATACGTCTAAAGATACGGCGATCATCTTCACGAGCTTTCATCATAAGTGCGAAGGATGCAAGTTGGCATGCACGATCATCAATGTCCAAGCCATAGATATTCTTAGTAAGGATAAGCTCTGGAATCTCTTTTGTGCGGTAACCTTGTTCTAGATAGATTTCACGCAGTAGGTCGTACACTTCAACTAAAATGTGACCACTACCCATAGCGGCATCAATGATCTTAAGATCTTCAGGGTTAAGGCTAGTTGGTGTAATGGCTTTTAGCTGTGCAATAACCTCATCACTTTGCTCTGCTGGCGTGATGTAGTACTCCATTTTGTCTTTTAGCTCTGAATCAGGGTAGGTGGATAACCACTGGTGACCAAGGGAGTTTTGAACTAAGTACTTAACAATCCAGTTTGGCGTGAATAGCTGAGTTGCAGCAGGGATGTCTTCTTTCTTTACAACCTTCCCCATTACAGCGTCTTTGTGCTCAGAAATGTAGAACTGGTATAGCCAACCAATTACTTCAATCTCTTGCCAATTATCTTCTGGGATATCGTTAATTAGCTCTTTTAAGATGGAGTCTGATTTGGTTAAGTTGTCTGGTAATAGTAGTTCGGTTGCGTCATCCAGCTTTTCGAACATGAATGGCATGATTGTACTTAGCTGGTGGCATTGACCAAGCAGTAGCTCTTTGTAAAGCAGGTCTTCTTTGTCACCTGCAAGCACCATTTCAACGACTTTAGATTTCTCTAGCCCAAGATCTTCAGCAACATCCGTAGCATGAGAGAGAATTTCAAAGCCTTCACCAAACTCTGCATCTGCTTTTTTACTTAGGACACGGAAGCCATGGTCTAAGTACTCATTCACTTCCATGAAGCGAATAGCAGTGAAGCGGTTAAACCAAGTAAATGCCATCTCATTGATGAACTGCTTGTAACCTTCTTTACCGCCACCAAGTGCTTTTAGTCGGTTTACTAACTGTTGGCGCTGTTGTCCTTGCTTGCGAGTAAATACTCGTCCATCAATGATGGTGTCTGTACCTTGAGTTGTCGCTTCACTGATTTTGTCTTCGTAGATACCAAGTACGGCAGCACGCTTCATTACCGCTTCCATGAAAGCGATACGAGCTTTTGGTGCGTAAGCTTTGAGTTTGTTTGTATTCATTATTATTCTGCCAATAAATTATTCTGTTTCAGATTTAGCTACTGAGTGAGTATCTAATGCCTGCTCAATTCTTGATTTAAGGATGGTTTTACGTTTTTCGTAAAATGAAGCAAAGCCTAATAGAGAATCTGGGAGTTCTGTAATAGCTTGACGATCTAGATAGTGCTGTCGTTCAATTTCGTTTGGCCAAAGCTTTTGATACCAGATATGTGGCATTTTCTGTCTTTTCTCATTATTGATTGAGCCTTCAAGGAGTTGAAGATTAGCCAACTTGTTTGATTGCGTGATGGCTGCATCTATTTGCTCTTCTTCCATTCCAAGTTTTCGAAGGTTAGCTTTTTTGAACAAACTTTTCGGGTAGATATGATCAATATGGAAATGATGTGAAAAATCAAAGCCAAAGAATAGTATTGATAGCAGGGCGAAGGTACGCTTGTTACCGTACTCTAACTCAACTAGCTCTTCGATTTCTTCTGGCTCAAATTTAAGAGACTTACCCCTGCTGACCATAAATGTTTCAATGGCTGCAATAGGGAACGTGTTGTCGTGTGAGTTTTTAATCTCAGAGCGTATACCTGTTAGCAAGGTGTCTAAGCCACTTCCCCAGATACCAGAAGCTTTCAATAAGGACTTCACAAGCCAATGTCTGATGTTTGCCCGATCAGAAGAGTGTTCACTTCGAGATAAATAGCTTTCATCGTAACTGTTATGATGAATGTAGTAAGCAACAGGTAGCAAAGCACTGTCTGCTCGTAAGTTCTGGCTATTGAAGCCGAAACTTGCGAACAGTTCAGTCGTTACGGTAAGAGCTTGCTTAATGGAATCCCATTTTTGTTCTAGGATTTCCATGTTACCTTTATTGAAGTTTTCGACTTTAAAGCCCACGCTGCCAATATCTGACAGCATCAAGCCTGCCTTTAATACTAAGTCTTTGCTGTAGTTGAACCCATCACCGATTTGGTTGAGTTCGTCAACAAGGGAATGGATCTCTTCTCTTGCATCAAGTTTGTCCCATTGAGCTACCGCAATTGAAAGAAGCAGATCTGAATAGGATAGCGGTGTACCGCCACTATTCATTCGGATAAAGATATTGAGTACTTTTTCTAAGCTTTGATCGGTTTCTTCGTAATAAGAGATTATGGGTTTATCATGAATTAGAGTATTGAGCTTACGCTGAAGCTTACGAGCTTTATTTCGTTGTTCCTTTGTAACAAATTCCCCTAAATTGTCTGATAGATCATCATTCAGAGCGTCTTGCAAATCATCGATATCGCCATCGAAAACATCAGCAACTTTAAACCAATATTGGTCTGCATTTTTTACTTTCGCTCTGTCTTCAGTTAAAAATTCGAACTGGTACTGATTGCCTTCTTCATCTGGCTCGCCAAGTAAGTTCAAATACAGGAACTTTTGTGGAAAAGCATCATCACTAGACCACCACCTACCAGCGATTTTCTGGTGGTAGCATCCTCTAAGCCCAATATTTAACGAACTAATCCGCTGCTGCCCATCAAGGACAGCAGTGAACTCTTTACTTGCTGGGTTTTCTAAGCGATCACAGTGATTAGCATCTCGTTGATGGTAATTCTGTACAAACTCGTAAAACTGATAATCACTGCGATGTTCTGGGTTGATTTTCCAATATAAGAACGTCCCTACAGGGTAACCTTGCAACAAGCTATCGAATAGTTGACAGATTTGTTCTGGTTTCCAAACGAACTCTCGTTGAATAGCGGGTAGCACTAATGTTTGTTCAGCAACTTTGTCTAGTAGTTGCTTAATGGAACCACCGTTCTGATACATAATGCTTACCTACTTAATACGTACTTTATGGTCAGATTCAACCAGTGAAACCAGTTTTTCACGAAGGGCATTTAGGTAGTTATCTACATCTTCAACTGACTCCATGTACATTGAAGTAGAAAGACCTTTGTAAACTTCCATTGCATCTACCGATTTCGTTGGTTTCGCTTTAACTGCCGCTTCTTGCACTTGTGGCGCTTCAGTTACTGGTTTAGGTTTGTATGCTGTATCAGTATTTCCTGCACCAAGCAGAGAGCCTTGTGATTCCACTGGCTTAGTCGTTGCTTCCGCTTTTTTCTTGGCTTCTTCTTCGGCTCTTCGTTTTAGCTCTTGCTGTCTACGAATGTAGTTATTACGTAGAGTCTCCGCTTGGTTAAACCAATCGTCAGCTTCAGACAGTTCGTTTTTGATGTCTGCCACACTACGAGCCGTTTCGATACGTTTGATAGCGTCTTGGAAAGGTAGTAATGCTTGGTTGCTGATCTCGGCTGGTGCGCCTGCATCTGCGATGATGCCTTGTACATCCGTGATATGGTTTTGCAGCTTGCCTGTAACGAATTTACGTTGTTTATCCATGAGTTCGTTATTGATAGCGTCCACTTTCTCAATCAGTGGTTTTACATTACGGATCTCACGATATGGGCGAGGGTTGCCATAGATAGCCGCCAGCTTGTCTAGTGCTTGCTTCGCATCTTCATCTTTTTCAAGGAAAGAAGCATTGGTGGCGAACTTGATATCTAGCGAATGTGCTAGCTGTTGCCATACAGTAAATTGTTGCTCATAGAAGTTTTCAACAGATTCATACTCTTCTTCGAAATCACAAAGCTCATCATCGTTGGCTAGGAAGCTTTCGATAAACTGGTAGCTACTGTTAGCCTCTACCAATGAACCAATTAGAACAATGCCGTCTTGGATATCGGTAACACCAGGGTAGTTACCTGTTTCCGCTTTAGACTGGAAGCCTTTCAGTTTATCTAACCAACTTGTTAGTTTTTCAGTAGCGGCTACAAAGAGTTCAGGTTCTGTTGATGGAGCTGTGCCGAAGTTTAGATCACGGTATAGCTTACCCGCTTTTTTAAGGTTTGCTTCAGACTGCTGCTTGATTCTACGGATACGCAGGTTAGCAAGGCGCTGTGTCTTGTCTAAATGGTCAAATAGATGCTTAAGCTCAATATCTTGCTGGTTTGCTTGGAAGGTAATTTTTCCTGCGGCACCAAGGCGAGCAAGCATTAGGCGGATTTCGTCTGTGTTCCAACCATAAGGGCGCTTAGTAAACTTCTTAATCAACTCAGCGGCAATAACAGGGTAGCCATGCTCATCGCTGATAGCGATGTGCTTTTCTATTTCAGCAACCGCTAGTGGGTTGATCTCTGCATCACCAAGGTCGATGTCGACTTGACCTGATTGACCAGCAATCAATGTTTGTTGGATCTCGGTACGAATATTAGAACCAGCAAACGGCTTAACCATTTTGAGGTGTTGGAATGTATTTGTCACAACGTAGTGACAAGCACCTTCAAGCATTTTTACTGGTGATGAGCCTTTCGCATCGTATGTGTTACCCAGTGCGTAATAATCGGCTTGCTTCATCAACACTTCGATTTCATCTACTAATCGTCTACGAGCTTCTTGGTTCTCTTGCGCTTTTTGATGGCGAAGTTGCTCTTGTTCTTTTCCGTTAGATTTGCCTTTTTTCAAGTACTTCTGTGTTTTGATGTACTTACGAAGTTCATCAAATAGACGTTGGTTGTCTTCGAGCTTAACCAGTACGTTATCAGCTGAATAGTTAACACATGTTGTGTCGTTGTAGCTCTCGTAGTCGTTATCGATAGGAGATACCACTTTGAAAATGATGTCACTTTCAACCTTTCCACCGAAAGGCATGCCATTGCAGAAGTAAGCTATCGGGAAGTTTTGCTTATTTTCAGGGTAGGTGTACTTTTCTGTGCGGCGCAGTACTTCATTGAAAATGATGGCACTCAGTTCAGCGGTTTCTTCTGATAGCTCTAGCTCAGTGTTTTGAATTTCCTTCTCAATTTCTTTCTCTTCATTGGTTAGGAATATGTACTCATCACCTTGGCGAGCCACAAGGTTATTACGCTCAAGTGCTTCTAATCCAGCTTCGATTTTCAGTCTTAGTTCACGCTTATCTTGGTCTACTTCGTTAATACAAAGTGTCACCAGATTGTCGAGTGTTGACTTAATTTCATCGACATAGCGGATCATGAATAAAGTCTGTAGAACGCTGATTGCAAAGTCGCTGATAGAGGCTTTTTCTTGAGCTTGGTTGATGTCACGAACAACCGCAGTATCAAGGAATTTCTTAATTGAGTTATAGAAACTGTAAACAGGAACTAAGCGACCAATACTGTCTTCTGAGTATAGATTTGACGCAATTTGGAACGCATCAATCAGTGAACGCTCACCCTTACTCATGTGTTGTCCTGAAGCACCCGCACGACTGATGCCCGTGAAAATCTTTTGAACCAAGTTGTATTGGTAAGGGATAAATGGGTAGCTGTTTATGAACTCTTCTGTATCGGTGTAGTTCTTTAGTTCGGCAGAGTTAGTTTGTTCGAAACTCAGTTGGCTACGAATGATATCGCCTTTATCTTCATATAGGGCTGCAAGTGATGATTTAGCATCATCACTTTTTTCTAGCAGTCGCTTTTCGATAACTTCGTTAGTGTTTGAGCTGGATAGTGAAATGCGTTGGAAACGGCCTTGGATTTTCGAGAAGTCCTGACCTTTAGAGCCTTGCATTTGACCAAGTACAGCATCGATGTCTTCTTGAGAGGTAACAATTACCCACGCTCTACCGCCACAAATCGTACCAAGGTTCTCGGTAATGGTTTGCAGTTTTAGCATCATTTGCGTGTTGTTACCGATGTATTGACCTACCTCATCGACAAAGAAGAGTAGGCGGCGGCTTTGGTCTTCATCTAGGTACTCTTTAACCCATTTACAGAAGTTAGCGATATCGAGAGGGAAGTTCTCTTCTAGCTTCTCTACCCATTGGCGTGTTGAATCAAGAGATTGATTGGTTACTTTTGCTAGTGCTTCTGCGATGAAATCACGGTAGAAATCAAAAGAATCACGTTGTTCTTTCCAATTCACGCCTGTGATTTCTTCGAATTCAGTTTGGAATAATTCGAATAGACCTCGTGAATCCAGATCTCGCTCCAAGTGTGCAATGTGGGCATGGTCACCTGAATAGCCCATTTCTTCATTGAATACCTTCAAGAATACTTTCAGAATCGCATCTTCACGATCATCGGTATCCGCACGGCTATCGATGTTAAATAGGATAACTTTGTTTTGTTTTTGGATTGCCTGCTCAATAGAACCAACCAGCATTGGTTCTTCTTTTAGCTTTTCTGAAAAGAAATCGAAAGCAGTTCGCGAGCTGAAGCCATTGGTTGCTTCGATATTTTTGAAGAGGTAAGACAAGATCTTGATGAAGTGTGATTTACCACTACCGAAGAAACCTGATACCCAAATCCCTGACTTTCCAGCAACAGCCGCTTTTTCTGGGTCGTATACTGAAGGCATGTAAAACTCGAAGAACTTTTCAATGTGCTTCATTAGTTCATTCGTGATGACGTACTCATCAAGCTCAACAAATACGGTTTCATTTTCTGTTTGATCTGCTTTTACAACACCGTTAATTGGTCGAGCGATGTCTTTTTTAAATATTTTTTTCAGTTCCATGGGATACCTAGCTAGGAGACGAAAGTTTAAAATTTGTGTTTGACGTTTTAAGGAACCAGTTTGAAGGCTCGGTAGTAGTTGTTAGATTCAATCCTTCCAAACGGTTTGAGAGCTGCGCCATCGTACTCCCCAGGGTAAAACATGACGGTTGGAATATTGCCTACCTTTGCGTGTAGGGCATTAAGTAAGCCGTGACCTCGTACAATAGGCCAAACACTGCCTAAGCCGTGAAGCATAATAAAATCACACTCTTCGATTTTGGCTTGCTTCACAATGAACTCAGCGACACGGTTTTGCTCAAGTGGGCCTTTTAATGCTTTAAAGAGGGCTTCATCGCCACGGTCTTTCTGCATTTTATAGGCAAGATCGAGAAGTTTACGGCTATTAAGCAATTCAATGATCATTTCGAACAGGTTAATGCTTGCAAACTTGCGACCTGAAATCTCACCACGAGTCGTCATTTTCTTTGTAACGTGGGAAAGATGCTCACGAACGGTCACTTCAAACTCGGCTGGATAATCAAAGATATAAAAACCGATTTCACCACCAAGTTCTTTGTTGGTCAGAAATTCTTCGCTTTCTAGTTTGTCTTGAACTTGGTCTAAGCGTTTTTGTAATTGGGCTAGTGTTTGCATTTACAGCTCCATCGCTTGTAATACATCATCATGATCCATCTCTGATAGCAGCTCACGGACGTCTTGAGACACATAAACATTAAGCAGTTGTTTATTTTTGGTCGAGTCAATGTAGCCAGCATCAGCAATCACTTTAAAAGCGACTTGAGATACTTTATAGGTAGATGCTTCAGACATTTCTGCTAGGGCTGGGTATAGGCGAGAACGGTCTTGCCAAAAGTGATGCCAATCATCAACTGTCAGTGACTCTCGATACATTTGCTTAGCGTCTACTACTACCGTGCGCATGAAATCTGCTAATAAAGGCGAGTTAATTAAGGTTGCGGCAAACATCAATTGGCTGGCTTCATCTGAACCACTGTAAGCAAGCTTTTCAAGAAAACGGTTGTTAAGCCCACTTAGTCGCTTTTTAATGGTCGATGCGTTTCTCTTGGCAGAGGCTGCGGATGGCTTTTGCAGAATGTTTTCATCGACAATGGCTTCATTCCATTCTGATAGTGTCGGCTCTTTTAGCATTAATCCTGCCAAGATTTGGCTTTCTCTTAGCATCAGACTGCCACCAATGAGGTCACCTAGATAGCGTTTATGAGCAGACATGATTTGTCCCTATATAGTTCTTTTCAGATGGATGAGGTGTGTAGCCTGCGGCAAGCTGTAGATTTGAAATGCCATAGAGAGCAGGGGAGTTTTTCAACCATAATTGATGTTCTGGAGATTCTAGACTTGCATCGGACGAACAATCGACATTGAGCTTACGTAACAGATAACCCGCAACAGCCGCACGTACTTCAATATTTAAAGCACCGTTCTGCATGTTATAGTCCAACTCTATCGCTTTAGGGTACTTAATATTGGTAGGGTGCGGAACAAGTTCAAGCGGCACAATGCGTAACCATTGGTTATCAGCCATTTTGTTTTGATGCTCTTTGATTTCTTGCTCAATGATTTTTGCTTTAGTTATACGAGTAACCACAAAGTCTCTAAACTCACCAGATTTAGTATCAAACGCTCTTACGTGCCAACGCAAACCATTATCAACAATGCTGTGAGGAATGATGACACGAGAGCTTGCTCCACTCTCTAGTGAAATATAATCAAGCTTAATCGCTTTTTTGTTCAAGGATGCTTGAGTGAGTGTTGCAATGGTATAAATGTTCGGGATTGATAGATGGCTAGGAGCTTCTACAGGAAACTTCACATCTGACATTGCATCTAAGCTATCGCTTAAATGATGTTTTAGCTGGCTTAGTGCTTTCTGAGTATCGTAATCAAAGAGAGGGGTAAACACCTCGGTTTGAAAGTAGCGTTTCTCGGCATTGTTGTAGAGAAGATTATCGCCAGCTAGCTCTTTGTATAGGTTGATATCACGTGTGGCATTTGACAGTCCCATTTTAAAATGAGACACCACTTCAGAGCGTGCAAAGTGACCAACGAACATTAACCTGAAGTCAATGTACGCTAATCGTTGTTTTTGTGCGTGACTAAGATTATCCATGGTTCTTGATGCATTTCATAATGAGTTCGAAGTATGAACCATTTTGGGTTGGACTTCAATTCAACATGTTAGAGTCCAGCAAATCATAATTACTAAGGAAAGAGTCTCTCATTTCATTTTCGCGGTCAGGCCTCATATTGTGTGGTATTAAGGAATGATGAATTTCGACAACATTAACACTGCTGGGGGAGTTTTGTACGAATCGCTCATGGTTAGGCGGATATTTCTAGACCACCGACTCTATTGAGACTATACCCATCAGATACCATGAATAATTTTCTTCGTTGTATGTCGAGTTTTGAATTTTATGAAAAATGGCTCTTTTACTTTATTGTTTCTAAGGATATGGATTAATTCGTGTTGAACGTCAATTTAATGTGACAATGTAACGCGTGTCAGTGGAGAAGGTTAAAGGGATTGACCGTAATAGGGGAGGCGCCCATTTCAGAAGAAGTTCCAGACTTAGCTTTCAGTCTATGCCCTTTAAGGTCTAGCGAAACTATGAATGCGAATATCAAAGTACTATTGATTAATTTTGTACGAAGAACCGTTATGCCTCTGGAGTATATCCTATGTAACGTCAGTTACAGGGCTAAGACCCGTAAGTCTAGAGTTGCAATTTGATTAGATTGATAGGTAAAAATCAGGTCTAAAGTCTAACTTAATGTTTTTCTTTGATTTATTCTTCATTGGAAGCCAGAAACACCATAAACGAACTTTTTTGGAAATAGAGCGTAATACCCCCTAATGGCATAGTGACCTCTTAACTTTCCCTTTGATTTAAACAACTTAACATCGTTTAGGTGAAACCTAAAAATACACAATATTATATTATGTTATCGTATACAGGGCTCTTATTTATTATGTCGTCCTCTCAACCTCTGCCACACATTAATTCAATTGCGATAGTTACCTAGTGAGACATTCTCTTGCCTTTTATCTAGACTCGGGGCTAGAATGGTACTGTATAAATAACCAGTATTAATTGTGAATATATTAACTTATCCAGTGAGTGCAGGCGTGGTGGGTTTTGAGTCCCCAGCTGCAGAATATAAACAACTGGAATTGAGCCTTGATGAACTGCTGGTGGAACACCCTTCATCAACGTTTTTAGCTCTAGCACAGGGAGATAGCATGCAAGGAGTTGGGATTTTTTCAGGTGATGTATTGATTGTAGATCGAGCCCTTACTGCGAAAGACCACGATATTATCATTGCCAATCTAAACGGTGAACTGGTTTGTAAAATCCTAGATATCAAAGGACGTCGCTTGCTGAGTGCGAATGAATCAATGAAGCCGGTAAGAATTGATGAACTAGATTCCTTCGCAATAGAAGGGGTATTAGCGAGTTCCATCAGACTCCACCGTGTATCAACAATGTTTTCGGTTTAATCATGTATTCATTAATAGATGGCAATTCATTCTACAATTCGTGTCATCAAGTCTTCAGACCTGATTTACGTGGAAAGCCGGTTATCACCGTCAGTAACAATGATGGTTGTGCCGTTGCGGTAAACAATCAAGCGAAGGCGTTGAACATTCCAAAGTTCGAACCTTACTTTAAAATCAAGGCATTATGTGACCAACATGGCGTTACAGTCTTCTCATCTAACTATGAACTGTACTCCAGTTTGAGCTTGCGCATGATGCAAGTGATTGCACGTTTTGGACCTGAACAACTGATCTATTCAATCGATGAAAGCTTCCTAAACCTGGACAAGTGCATAAACATCCCTTGTTTACGAGAGCATGGCGCCGCAATTCGAAAAGCAATATGGAAAGAGTGTCGGATCCCGGTCTGTGTGGGAACCGGCCCGACGCTCACCCTCTCAAAATTAGCCAACCACGCAGCGAAAAAACTCCCTGGTTATCAGGGGGTATGTGTTTTAGATTCAGTGAAAGAAACCCAATGTGTTCTCCAGGCTATTGATGTGGGTTCAGTCTGGGGGATTGGTCGCAAGCGAACGAAAGCATTGCAATTTATGGGGATCACTACCGCAGCGCAACTAGCAAATTTTTCACCTTCAAAAGCGAGAAAAGAATTCGATGTCAGTGTTGAGCGCACAATACGGGAACTCAATGGTGAAAAGTGTATTCCATTCGACATAGCAAGAGCAGACAAACAACAAGTTTTTTCTACCCGCAGTCTGGGTAAGCGCATAACGGAATTCGATGAGCTTAGACAAGCTATCAGTCTGCATGTGGGCATTGCATCGCGAAAGATCCGTGCTCAACAGTCACTTTGTAAAGTGTTGGTTTGCTTTGCAGGAAATTCACCTTTTGACGAAAAGCCGGTTAGTTTCAAAGCGATTCACAAATTTGAGTACGCGACAGCTGATGTGGATACCTTAACCAGTGCGGCTTGCGCTCTGGCAAAAACACTCTACAAAGAAGATGTTCAGTACTACAAAGTCGGTGTTGGGCTGATTGACCTCGTTGACGGAAGACATGAGCAAGCCGACTTATTTAACCCACAACCCAATAACGCAAAGTTAATGGCTTCGTTTGATCAGATAAACGCAAAGTACGGAATGGACACTATCTTTCTGGCTGCGCAAGGAACACCCACAAGACAGTCTTGGGGTATGCGCCGCGAAATGCTGTCTCCGCAATACACCACTAAATGGAGCGACTTACCTAGAATCGCCTGCTAACTTCTGCCAACTGCGTTTGTGCTTCGCAAGTTATTCTCCAATTCAAGCTCTTTATTTGACATGCTTGTATCGGGCTAAACTAGCATTCGATGAGTGGATTTCGCACGTTCCTGTGGGTAATCAGCTGCCGCGAGGCAAGTATTTTCAATGTAAGGTCACAATACCTATGCACCAGTCAGACGAGAAAGAATTGCAGTTCAAACCTTCCCGTTAAAGGCAAAGATATAACTTCAATAAAAATCGTTTCTACAGCTCAACGGCTTTACCAATGTCTCGAACAACAAATATTTCTTTCAGGAGAGCAGGGGCTCATTGATAAATATGAGAAATGGTCCCCTATACGCTGCCCTTATATCATTCACATGAAACCAATACAAAGGTCGCAAAAGATTGTGACCCTCTCTACCAAGTAACCAAAGATCGACATAACGTGAAATTCGTTCCTTAGCGGCTCGAATGATAGAAGAAAAAGGGTTCAGTGCTACAAAAAGAATGGCCCATAGCAACTCAAAAACCACGGAAATCTATTCAAAACCTGACCAAGCAGTATGGAATGAGTGTGTGCCAATTTCTGTTAAGGAATACCCGAACGATAACTAAATTGATTTGGGGAGGTTTTCAATAGCTTCTATCCTGAACTAAAATCTAAGACAGAGAAGTGCAACATGCTTTGGCTGGTAATAACTCCCAGCAGCAATCAGCACTAGGGTTTAAACTGACTGGTTATTTTCGTCCTCTAGATGCGCGTTTCTGCGCCATTGCACCATCTTTTGCCAATATTCCGCGGCCGTACCTCATCACCATAGCCGGTGTTGACCAACGTCCAGCTTGCTGCACTTGCAAGATGGTGTATCCATCAGTCAATAAATCCTGACACGCGCCAACTCTAGCACTGTGGCCAGTAAAAGTGGCAATACCAACCTTACCCAAATTAAGGGCTTCCCATGCTTTATTGAAGATCTGCTCGATAGTCCATGACGTCATTTTCTTATGTTTTTTGCCGCTTTCAGTGTGAGCTGGGTCGATTAACTTTGGTCTATATGGCGTGTTGTGGCGGCTCACACCGACGAACAAGAAAGCTTGTTCATCTGTGTCATCAAGGCCTGCTAATTCTACGTATTCATGAATGATATCAACAGCTTCTGGACTAAACACCACTGTATCTGGTTCGCCACTATGATTAGATTTAGTTATAGGGATAGTCAGCAAAGCCGTTCCGTCACCTGGGTACTCTAAGTGGCCAAAACGGATATTTGCGATTTCCGACGCACGAAGTAGGGTTTCATAAGCAATAGTCAGCAAAGCCAGATCACGACGATACCGTAGGCTAGGTGAATGACGCCATAATTCGGTTATCTTATCTAAGTGTTTCTCTCGAAACGCTGAAGCCTGTACAATTCGTTCTCCCGCCTCAACTTTTCTTCGAAAGATACCGGCCATCTTATCACGCACGATTTCATCAAGAAATGGATCCGGGCAACCCGAGATACGATGAATTTTTGAAATGGCCCACGCATAAGATCGGTTTGAGTTACGGTGTAACTTGTCGACCTTATCTTCAAAGAATAATTCGATGGTTTCTGCGGCTGCTGGCAGTGGGTGATGCTCATGCTCGTGACACCATTTCTCAAACCGTGACCAGTTGCTGTAGAGCTGAGAAAGTGAGTTCTTAGCATAACGCTCTTCACGTTTATTGAATTCTCTCAAAAGATGGTTAATAGCATCTTGAATTTTTTGGTACTGTTCGTTCGATGTACCGTGCTTTCGTGCGAGCATGATCGCTTGATGAACATGTTCTGGCCTTAAACGGGAAAAGTCCGTATGAAGTGAGATTTCAGTACCGACCATATCATTTCCAACTTATGCTTTCGTAGTTTGTTACAGTCTAACCAATTCCCTGTATTTTTTCTAGATCACATATAAAGTATATTATCTGAGATCTAAAAAAACTGAGATATTTAAGTATTGAATCTCATGAACAATAAACCGCTACATAGTTATTAGTAAAAGCATTACAGTGTCACTTAATTAGGCGGAGTAGGGCAGAGTAATGTTGCAACCAGATAAAATAAGATTCCGATTAAGGTACGATGGCTCACATAGCACTATCGAACAGCGAACAAGTGTTCGTTCGATGTATGTTCGATTAAAATGTATGAAATCCAAATCTGAACTTGAGTACCATCCAATGAGCTGCATCAGCACACAGAAAGACCTTACCGGTAACGGCAGAACAGTTACAACCACGCCAGCGTGTTTTCGCGATTTGTGAATCTCTCTTCGTTAAAGGCGAAAAAACCAGTGTGCGAAATGTGCTATTGATGATGCCTGATGTGAAATCTACCAGCACAATCAATGTAGATGTCCGTGAATGGAATACTCAAGCTAAGATATACGCAGCATGGCTTTAGTGTTGAGTTCGTTCAATTGCTCTCTACTCTACTGAAAGGGGTATTGCGCACATTCCCTCGAAAAGTTTATTCTGGCTTTTGAGCATGGTTTAGTACGTTTTTTTAATAAATTGAGAGTCAATATAGGGTTTACCCTATGCAAGCGTCAGTTACAGGCCTAAGACCTGTAAGTTTAGAGTTTGAAGTTGATTAGATTGACAGGGTAAAAAGCAGGTCTAAAGTCTAACTGGACACTTTCTCTTTGCTTTTTCTGCTTTGGAAGCCAGAAATACCATAAACGAACTTTTCGGGGAAAAGTGCGCAATACCCCTGAAATTACTCGGTTAAGTCCGGCCAAAGACACAGAGCATAATGCCGACATACTCATGTAATAAAGATGAAGCAGATCTGGCCAACGAACTCCTATTGAAAACTGAGGGTGACCTTGAGTTAGCTGGTGTTCAGTTGCAAACAGCGAACACTTCCAATTCTTTGAAAGACATAGAAATAACTAAACTAAAAACCGAGCTTGAGCAAAGCCAGAAGAACCGTGAAGGTATTGAAACGCGCCTAATTGATTGTCGGAAGACAATATTTATAATTATTGTCCTCCGACACCAGAACGCCAAGAACCTCTTTATGACCTGTGTCATCCACGCCGATGATGACGAGTAAGCAGAGCTTATCGTCCATCCTAACGTGACAGTAAACACCATCAGCCCAGACGTAAACATAGCGACGCTTACCGAGGTCACGCTTACGCCACTGTTCGAACTCTGTAGACCACTGCTCGCTTTATCTTTCTTTTTGACAAAATTTGTCCATCAGTACTTAACTCACATACTTGGAGGAGATTTTTTGCTATATAAATACCGACAACTTTAATAGACATACTTGTTACTCCTGTTCTGACTGGTTGTACTATTAGTTTGGTACAACGACGTTAGAAAGGAGGTGCGTCCATCACATCAAAGCCGTAACAACTGCACTGCTAGAAGGGGGAGTACCTTGAAAATTTAAAGAGAACTTACAGATTTTTATTTAACCACTTTATAGGGCGTGTTGATCTTTGCTGTACATTTCGCGTTCAACAATACATCGGTAGCCACATTAACATGAATGCCAGCGATAACATGCTGGCATAATTCCTTTCTAGCTTGTCATATCTACTTGAAATAGCTCGATAATGCTTAATTCTCCCAAAGGCATTTTCGACCAAGTGACGATACTTGTATAGACACCAATCCATACTGTTTTTGTCTATATCTTCTCCGTAATTGCGTTTAGCAATTACTGTTTCTCCGCCACGTTCCTTAACAAAAGTGCGGAAAGGTTCGCTGTCATATCCTTTATCACAAACGATGGTATTAACTTCATCGAGTTGCTCAACTAAGCTTTCGGCATGCACTATATCGTGGCGTTGTCCTTCTGATAAATCAAAGCAAATCGGCAGGCCACCACTATCCACGGCTAAGTGAATTTTGGTTGAGTTGCCCCCGCAACTTTTTCCTATTTGCTCTGAGCTTTCAGTCGCTGCACCTGTACTATGCTGATGCGCTCGAACTATAGAACCATCAAGAAAGACCCATTCAAAATCAGCCATGCTAGATAAGCTTTTGAAAAGTTTATCTAAAACCCCTTTCTTTGACCAAAGATTAAATCGTCTGTAAACGGTACTCCACTCTCCGAACTCAGAGGGTAGATCCCGCCAAGGAATACCTGTTCTCATTCGATAAAGTATTCCTTCAAATGTCATTCGATGTTCAGTTTTATCGTAAATACGACCTGTACTTTTCATAACTTGGAGTAGCAGTTCCCAGCGAATATCAGTTAGCATTGTTCTTGGCATGGTATTGGTTATGGTTTTACTTTTGGCGAAGCAAATTATAACTCTTTACCATGCTGTTCAAAAAATACTCACGAAAGATCAACACGCCCTAGTATGTTCTCTCATTTCATTAGAAAAATAATGTGACTCGTCATATAAGAAAAAATCTAATTGAATATGATGTTTCTCATATTTTGCTCTGATTTTTTTATAAAAATTTTCAGAAAAATGAGCAGGAACCCAGTCATCTTTTTCGCCATTTATGATTAGCATGGGCCGGTTTTCATTTCTGACTAAATATAAATATGGATCGATATCTTCCATATATCTAATCCCATTTTTCTCATCTTGGCTGAGAACCTTGTTGGTCGAATTATCTTCTAGAGCGTACATTTCTAAACCAACAAAGTCTGGGGAGCCGAGAATTGAAATAGCTACTTTAATATCCTGACTTTTAGTTAGTGTATAAAAGGTTGACATTGCTCCCATGGAGATACCTACCAATGCAATTCTAGACTGATCTACACGATCATCTAACTTACAACGATTAATTAACAACTTAATGTCATCAGAACTTTGCTTAATGACATGTGCTGCTGATTTGTTAAAACTTGAATGACTACTAGTATTTGGGGCACTGCGATCATGTCTCTCACCATGTTTAAATGCATCAAAGCATATAACGCAATAACCTTGAAAAGCCAGATTTAAGGCCAAATTTGAACCTTCATATTTGTCATTACCAGCTCCATGAGAAATGATGACCAAAGGTTTATTTATTGATTCTCTTTTGCAGTAGTACAAGTATACAATCTCACCTAGTTTACTTTTTTCTACTATAATTTCTTCCATATACTTTCCAATATCTGTGATTTCATCTTCCCAGTATTTTTTAAGGTAGTTGTCTGATCTGCTCCTGTTGGGCTGGACACTTCATTAAGCGAAATTTTGCTTTTCGAAGTTAACTGGGCTTAGATACCCAAAAGCACTGTGCGTTCTCGTCCGACTATAATCAACCTCAATGTATTCGAAGACCGTTCGACGCATCTCATTTCTTGTCATTATCGACTTATATTGGCTTTGTTTCCTAATTCGAGTTCAGATAAAAGCGTGCCTAATATGACTAATTGTTAGGCGATCACTATCGTTTCAGGCATACCTAGCCTTGTAAGCTTATTCTATGCTTTTATCATGGCGTAACTCTCGCCAACTTGGGCATTGTAATCTCTTAAGCTTAACGTCCCAACAACCAGTTTCTTTACACGGAACATCGCCGTCTCTGAGAGCGAAGGTTTATGGTAGCCATACCTCTTTTTCCAATGCTTATTTTAAACATATAGCTTCTCGCAACCGACGGCTAAATTACGAGGATGACCTTGTTCCCAGAAGGCTGCACCTTCCCTTGGTGGATTGAGCGGTGTGGCACGTTTGATGCGAATGACTTCGTAGCACATTCTTGTGTCATAAGCACCATCTCCAGATATCTCTACGATTCTTCGGCGAGTTTGTTTGAGCAAATTGGGGAGCACTTCACCATCGCTCACATTCGATAAGCTTAACTCAGCGGCAATGATTTTATGCGTGTCTGTATCGACCGCCAAATATAACCTTTTCCAGATAAGGCTCTTCCCGTCAGTGCTGTGCTTTTTTACCTTTCAATCACCATTAATATAGACCTTTAGCCCTGTCGCATCAATGGCTAAATGTAGGCTTGTACCTTTAGTTTTTGTCTTGACGCAACGTTGACTGTTTCAGCTAGTCTGCTAATGCATGAATAATGACGGCATGACAACGTTATTTGAGCGAGCTAAAAAATAGAGTTAATGAACCCTGCTTGAGTTACTTCCATAGCTGAACGGTTTCATCACCAATCAAAAATGTCAGTGAACCGCGATTGATTAAAACTTGGTTATAGAGTTTTGATCTGCCCCGGCAGTTTTGGACACTGAGTTAAGTGGCTCCTTACTGTCAACGATGCTTGGCCTATCATCGATAGAAACAGCATTCTTGATCGCTTGCGCTTTCTCTTTTCTACCACGACGATACCGCTTGTGACCTTGCCTCAAGTGGCGATATAACTTGCCTCCTAAGCGTTTATCCTGCGCAACAAATCGGTAGATCCACTCATGGCTTACAGCGGAACCGACTCTAGTTAATACACTGGAAATCTGCTCTGGACTCCAATCCGCTTCTAAAAGGAGGCGGATAAAATCAACACGCTCTTTTGGTATTCTATATTTACGCGCTGATGTGCGTTTTTGGTTGAGAATACCTGAGCTTCGATCGGACAATAATGACTCCCTTTGCTACCGCGTTTAAGCTCCCGATATACCGTAGAGCGATGGCACTGAACGATTTTAGCTATTTTAGAAACCGAAATTCCCCGTTTCAATAGAGCAGAAATCTGGTACCTTCTGCCCTCGGTCAACTGCTGATAAGTCATGGTAGTACTGCTTGTTTCTTTGGCGAGAAGAGCGTACCACTTTCAGTAGTTGGCTTCCTCTTCTACAGCTATCCATGAATGTCGCACTTATTATCTGAAATCGGGTGTCACTTAATGAAGTGTCCAGTTTGACTGGAGCAGAACACTTCAAACATAGCCCCTTACCCTACACTAAGCCTTTTCTAATTAGTGACTTGCCTCTATAAATTTACAGTTAACTCCCGATGCCCCAAAAGTATGAGCCGCTACTGTTATAACATAAGAGTTATCCTGATAATGTTGCCAAACCTTCCAATCATTTGCTCTCCCTAGTAATGAGCCAGATTCAAGAAGCTGAGGAGGAGAGAGTCTGCAAACAATAGAGTTTAACGGCACACTCAAGCCCTGCCCGGACGCTTTAACTAGCGCCTCTTTAAATGTCCAAAGGGCCATAAAGGCCCTTGACTGACAATGAGCAGGCATCAACCGGAGTTGTGAGGCTTCTATGGGAGCTAGGGCATGCTCCCATACCTCTCGCTCAATAGGGCGAGATAAAGGCTCAACATCTACTCCTACGTTGTAATTTAGGCCTAAAGCAACAGCTACCATACCTCTCGTATGAGTGAGATTAATCCGAAGATGAGGTAAATCAACATTACCTATGATTTCGGGCTTTCCGTTACTTCCTTTCGAAAATTTCCACGAACAGGGGCTAGCTTCGTTAATTAAAGATAGACTTTGACGCAGGAGTGCATGACCGGCAATAAAACTATCACGGTCTTCAGCAAAGCGAAATCGACTAGCCTTATCACGCTCATTTTTATCAAGCATAGAAAGCCAATAAGCTCGCGTATTATGAGACACATACGACACACGCCGCCATAGAACGCAAACATTGAGTTGAGTAAGAATACTTTTTAGATCATGCGGCTTTACTTTTTCAATATCCAGCATTGTTTTTATTCCAGAACAGGGATTATAGCTAGCTCAACATACTACGACACCTAAACCAGCTTGGGGAAATTGGTCTACGAATACTTGAAAAATCTGATGAGCCAAAGCAACTAGTTGGCGTTAATAGTCCGAACTGATGGTAAACCCAAATTGTACTTGGTGGGTTGATCGCTTATTACTTAAAGTCAGAAAAGCCATCACTTAACATCACGAACACCGAAAAATCAGGCTTGATAGCGATGGCTTAAACTTAAACCGAACTGAGATTACTTACTTTTTCACGCATATCTGTCAGTTTTGAAGCGATACGATTCACGCCGCGATGGGCAAAGATTTCATCCAGGTTCATCGATAGTTTACGACGCCAGTTCGGATACTCATCCACAGTACCAGGAATGTTTACTGGCAGGTCCATTTCCAACCAGTCTTCCAATTGAACACTTAGCAATGTTGAGCTACCAGAAGCAACGTGCAACTGTAGGGCTTCAGCAAGGTAAGAATCCATTGGTACTTGGCTCGCCTCACGGCCGACACTTTCAGGTAATAAACCGTGCCACGCTACCGAATCTAGGATTCCCTGTTTGCACTCTAGGCGATCATCAAACAAGCTAGCTAATTGCACCGCGTCTGGGTACAAGCCAATCTCCTGCCCCATTTTTAGATCATCACAGTGCCAGAATCCACGAAGTGTTGGCATATCGTGAGTACATAGTGCTGCCATCGACTGCTCTGCGTAATGTGCAGGTGAGATGAAACCACCATCTTCTTCTGATGTTTCGAAGAAGAACACCTTATACGAGTGAACACCCGCATCAGCCAAGATATCAACAATCTCATCAGGCACAGTACCTAGATCTTCACCGATAACGCTACATTGGTTACGATGAGATTCAAGAGCAAGAATCGACAGCATGTCTTTTACTGGGTAGTAGATGTAAGCGCCTTTCGTTGCACCTTCACCTTTTGGAATCCACCACAGACGAAGCAGACCTAATACGTGGTCAATACGCAACGCACCACAGTGTTTCATGTTGGCACGAAGCAGCTTGATGTAAGCATCGTAACCCGTCACTTGAAGTACTTCTGGATTTAGCGGTGGAAGCCCCCAGTTTTGACCAAGTGGACCTAAGATATCAGGTGGAGCACCGATGCTTACATCCATCACTAGGTTGCCTTCATCAGCCCAAGTTTCACTGCCTGAGTCCGCAACACCTACTGCTAGATCTCGGTACAAGCCAACTGCCATGCCTTTTTCTTCTGCCAATGACTGAACATCGTTGATTTGGCAGTCTGCTAGCCACTGTAGGTACATGTAAAGATGTACTTTATCTAGATTGTCTTTGATGTATTTCTGAGTGGCTGGGCTGTCGAATGTGCGGAACTTTTCAGGGAATACCGGCCATCCCCACATGTTTGCATCTTCAGCATGTAATTCACTATGCAGAGCATCAAATGCCGCGTGATGCATCAAGCTATCACCGCCATCTTCAACAAACGCTCGGAATGCGTGTGCGCGATCACTATTTTTGTCTAGATGACGAGTTTTAAACTCTGTGAATAGCATAGGCAAGATGCTCATCTTCAGTTCAGACACTTCGGTGTAATTAACCCAGTGTGCATCACGCGCTTTCTGAAGGCGATGTTGGAATTCTGTGCTGCCTACCGTTTGTTGCGCTTCTGCACTTAATGCGAATTCAGGTACTGAGGTCACATCAATGTATAGAATGTTCAACCAACGACGTGAAGAAGGGCTGTATGGGCTCGCACCTTCTGGATTTGCAGGGAACAGAGAGTGAATCGGGTTAATACCAACAAAATCACCACCACGAGAAGCTATATCAGCAACCAACTGTTTTAGGTCACCGAAATCACCAACACCCCAGTTGTGTTGAGTTCTTAGTGTGTAAAGCTGAACACTTGGCCCCCAAAGCTTTTTGCCCAGTCCGATCTGTCTCTGTTTGAAACACTCCTTTGGTGTGATGATCAGCGTCATTTCATAAAACTTTTGGCTATGTTTATGACTTACGATCAGTTTGTGATATCCCCATGACAAATCACTTGGCAACGTAAACACTAAAGGGCCACCCTGCGCACGCTCGTCTCGTACAACTTGAGATTGAAGGGAACCTTCAACTACCTCCCCTTGCTCAGCTTCCAAGCGCCAATTGAACTCACTTTCACAAGCACTCACATCTAGATTCAGTGCCACCTCTACCGACTCATTATCACGCAATACAAGAACTGGGGCTAATACATCTTGTTTGTGTTTTCTTTCTGCTGACTTAAGCATCTCATCATCGCTGCTTATATCGTAGCCCAATGAGGCCAAAAGACGTGTAATAGTCTCGTCTGATACTAGTTCTTCATCGCCCCTAGCACTAACGTAACTATCGGCAATATTAGCCATTTCTGCGACTTGTTTTAATACTGCTTGTTTTTTCATCGCTATCTCCGAATGCATTCTAACATTCTCAATTTCTTGTTGTTTTTTCACTTTAATTGATTACTAATCAATTAGTTTGTGAGCACACTAGTTGAGCCAAGCTAGAAACTGCTATGGCTACTTTGAACCTATTAACACTTAACCGCTTATAATTTCCAGATACTATTAATGTAACAAGTATTGAAAGGTCAGAAATGAATTTACCAACCAGTACAGTGTTCAGTATTACTTTCTTCGCCCAACAACAGCTCAGTACAACGTGGCGGTTATAGTTAAGATAAGAAGATATTTATGCATTAAAATTAACCAATCCCTGATCTGCATTTAGATGAGCCAAACCATCATGCACTTTTTGAATGATCGAATACACTTCCTTTGGAGAGGGAACGCAAATGTGCCCTGAGCAATAATCGTCAAACTTTTTCGCTCCTACTGCGATCCCCATCCCCCCCATATTTTGCACTGTGTCAATTGCGGGTCCGTCCTTCTCAGGTGTGTCACCAAAGTAAACTAAAAAACAGTTTTCAAAGAACTCTCTATACTGCTGGGTGATCTCCTGGATAGCCCTTCCCTTGCAAGTAGGCTTGGGACCAAACTCTGCATAATCTTCTCCATATTCTAGGTATATGTGTTTTTCTATTGCCTCTTTACTATCACCAAGAATAGTATTGTACGCATGTGCAATGACTTGCATCTTATGAATATGTTCCACCATGCTATCGTCATTTGTCATGACACAGATATGATGGCTTTTATCCAATAGAACCCCCTCATCATTTTCAATATATCCATCAATACCCTGAACTGCCCATGTTATAAGCGGTCTTAATGCATCTAAATTCCATCTCGATTTAATGATCTTACGATCCCCCTTAAATACATCTGTAGCTTCACTATGAAATTGTCCAGAGCCAAATAAACCTAAATTCTCAGCAGCAAAATCTGTACTTCTTCCCGTCACTGTGAAACATAATGTGTTTCTCCTATGACTCACTGGGTCAACCATAGAGTTCAGAGATTGAAATACCTTTTTCAGCCATGGTGCAATATATGCGTCAGGTGCAACCTGTTTTAGCCCTGCTTGTTTTTTCGAGTACATCAGCGTTTTATCAAGATCAAAACCAAGAGCTATGTTGTTTCCAGCAGCGGCCCTCTCCAGTATAATATTGACAACTCTATCAACTTCATTGTTACGCCTTGTAAACTTTAATAACTCTGCATCTGCAGCGACCATTGACACGCCCTCTTTCTTGCTAACACAACTTTCTTTTTGATTTCTAAAAGCTCAATTTCAATTTCGATCACCGATACAACCCTCCACCCAGTATTGCTCGGCTAATACAACGTATACTGACATAACCAATATCTCTGCACTCTACCTGTAGTGATGTGATACACCACGACGTTATCTTAAGGAGGTGCCCCCATTGTTAATCAATAAACATAGCTACTACTGAGCAATGGGATTACCTCCAAACAGATATCCGCGCTCTTTGCACTACACAGGTCGACTCATTAAAAGGTGTCCATTCCGTTCAAGCAGATCAACAAATGCGTCCTCTAGGTGCAATTTCAGTTGCTCCAGTAACTTTTGTACCGTCTTCGACTCAAATTGCCTGTGACTGTACTCCATGAACAGCTCAAGTCTCTCCATATCCGGTGCAAAATTCACAATGAAGTAGAGTGAGAATGGCTTTTTAACTGTATCTCCAAACCCTGTTGTATGATCAAATAAGGATGAGAAGACATTTTTTTCTAATGTTAAACCACGCTGAACATTGAGGTTAACGACCACTTTAGGTACTGCAAGTGCATTCCCCCCCTCCAGACCATAGTACTTTCTGTGCTGCAATATCTGTGTGGCGATAGAGTCAGACTTCGCTAGTGCCACTTCTCCAGCAAGCCATTGTTGCCAATTCTGACTTTTTAAGCGCGCTTTACTCAGCAATAAGAATGCATGATGAGATAACCAGCCCATAGTTCCGTCTAACTCTCCTTCCGCAAACTGAACCGCACGACCATTTACCACATAATCTAGCTGCAACTCATTTTGCTCACTTTCGAGACAGGTCAGCGCGACAGCACGCAAAACTGCTTGCTCTACTTGTTGAACACTAACATTCCGCAATTCTGGTCTGCTAATCGTTACTCGTTCTTTAACTGAATCCCGTCCTATAAAGTCTTCATCGGGGGCATCACAGATAATCAGAGGTATCTGTCGGTTATATGCATCATTCCGTGATAAGCGTTCCAGAACAACCGCCACCTGCTCTGACCTTGCATAAGCTTGCAACCGTTCACAATACTCGCGATAGGAGAGCGAACGATCATTATCCAACAAGATTCGGTTCCCTTGGTATAACTCCTCCAACTGTTGGGCAAAAAACTGCATTGAAAAACCATCTCCCATACTATGATGCACTACGATCAACCCATGTAATTCGTCATCCGATAATTGCACCACCAACAGGCTTAACAAACAGGGGCGCTTTTCATTGATGTGTTTTTGGGTTCGCTGGAAAGCAAGCTGAAGCTCTGACGTCATTGAAAAAACACTAACTCCTCGACAATCAACGTATTCAACCGCCGCTGCTCCATGTGTCACCAATCTCTGCCCCAATTTACCTTCCTGACAATACTCTTGCACTCGTAAAGCATCATGGTGTACAACCAGAGTATTCAATGCCCGCTGCATATTTAGCTCACACCACTTTTCTCCTACAAAGTTAACCTGAGCAAAAGTAAGGAATGCGCTACCGTCCTCGTCCTCTGTAGCAAGTCCCCCGATCTGATTAGGTGTCAACGGTAACTTAGCTTCAATGTCCAGAGCCGTCAGAGCCATGGGTTGTTGCTGGACGATATGCTCAGCTATTGCGTCTATAGCATTGTTGAAATGCCTAGCAAACTCCTCTACCGTATGCTGCGATAACTGTGCTGGCTGGTAGTCAACCGATATACGCAAACAGTTACCACAAATCTCTCCCTGTATGACCAAAGGCCCCCTCCACACCTCGCGAGGAGCAGCTTTCTGGCCATGTGGAGCAATGCCCTGGAACAGCACAGGGGCCCGTCCTGCAGGAAATGGTACCTCCGAAGTCAAGTAGCGTAATTTTCCATACCCCTCACCACCATGAGGGACTCCTCGGTAGGCAGCTTTCACTGCGGTGATTAATTCATTCAAGTCAGCCTCAAGACCCGCTTGAAGAATTAATGGAAAAGGCGTTGTGTAACAGCCAACCGTACGACGGACATCACCTCCAACCACACTCCCTGCTGGCAAAGCCACACATAGTCCTTCGCTTCCCTGCCATTTCCGGTAAGCTAGTAGAAGAGCGGCCATCAACAGTTCATTTTCAGAAATACGATAAGCTTGCAGGCCTTCACGAAATAATAGCAGGGTCGTATCAGCTGCCACTGTGAGCGACATACGACGTCGAGCAGTATACACACTGGTTTCGGTTAGCCAGTCGGGTACTAATTGCAGACTAGTCGAAACCTGGTTCTGCCAGTAATGACGCTCAGCGGACAGTGACTCGCTACGCAGATCGGAGTGCAGAGTTTTGCTCCACGCTTGACAGCTGCTGGTCAATGGCTCCAACGCAACGGCACCCTGCTCTGACCAGCTAATTAAGGCTTGCTGCCATTCAGCCAATAGTATTTGCCAGGATGCGCTATCAGCAACCAGCGGATGCACAACTAACAGCACACGCTGTACTCCATGCCCTAACTCAAAGTGAGCCAATTTAATCAGTGGCGGATGATTAAGATCAAACGCAGTCTGCAAGCGCGCCTGATGGGCCTGAAGCCGCACCTCTTGCTCTGCATGTTGCTCATCACATAAATCGTGTCTTTCAATGAAGACAGCCGAATCACAAGACGCCATGTCACGATAAACTCCTTGCCAAGTTCCGTTTATCTCTTCAAATGCCATGCGCATTGCATCATGCCGTTTGAGCCAGGCTTGTAACAACACCGTTAACATGTCTACGCTGAAGGTTTTCGGCACAGATAACCACTGAGCCTGCCCTCGTAACTGCATTACATCCAATGAATCCGTTAAAAGCGCCCTTTGCCCCGGTAGCAGAGCGAATACACCCGTATTCACTTCCGCCTCTGTCACTTCCTCAGTGCGCTCAATTACTAAAGCTAATTCGGCCACAGTTGGGTTCTGCATCAACTGACGCGTAGTCATGTCATAGCCACATTGGCTCAGCCGACTGACTACTTTAACCGACTGAATTGAATCACCACCAATTCGGAAGAAATTATCAGTAACACCAACCAGCGCCAGCCCTAGCACCTCCATCCAAATCCTACAGAGCAACACCTCCAACTCATCGTGCGGTGCAACATACTCAACCTGCGCTACGAGTTCCGGCTCGGGCAACGCCCTACGATCGACCTTGCCGTTGAAGGTCAAAGGTATAGCCTCCAACATGGTGAAAGTCGCTGGTACCATATAATCCGGCAGCGCGGTACTCAGGCTGCTGCGCACCACATCGGTGTCGAAAGTCTGGCCATGAGATGTCACTAGATAGGCTGCCAAGAACTTATTGCCATCATGCTCACAATCAATCACCAGCGCCTGCTGCACCCAATCCAGGGCTGTCAGTGCGCTTTCAATCTCGCCAAGCTCAATACGAAAACCGCGAATTTTAACTTGGCAGTCATTGCGTCCCAAGTATTCTAGGTTTCCGTCTGGTAGAAAGCGCACCAGGTCTCCAGTCCTGTACAAACGGTCAAATCCATTAGTTTTATCCGTTTTCGTGGCAAACGGATTGGCGATAAAACGTTCGGCGGTGAGGTCTGGACGGTTCAAGTACCCCCGCGCTACACCAGCACCAGCGATATACAGTTCACCCGGCACCCCTATCGGCAACAGTTGCTGTTGCTCTCCCAACACAAACAAATGGGTGTTGGACACAGCAGAACCAATTCGAACCGCCGCTTCAGTCTCATCAAAACGGCAAGTAGCAGACTGAATGGTCGCTTCGGTTGGTCCATATACGATATGTACATCAGTATATTTACCCCATTGCCGTGCAAGTGCATGGGGGCAGGATTCACCTCCCAGCTCGATAGCTCGCAACCTAGGAAAAGTGTCCGGGGACAACAGTTTTAACACCCCCGGAGTGGTGATGAGATGGGTTACTTGCTCCGCTTGCTGTGACACGAGTGACGTCAGAGTGATATCCGGAGATAAAATTAGACAGGCACCATGGGTCAGGCTCATCCATAGTGGCAAGCCACTGGCATCGAAGTTGAACGCTAGACTATGAAGTACCGATGCTGTGCTATCAACCCCCACCTGGATTGCGTCATGAGTGACAACATTTACTACTCCCTGATGCTGACAGGCAACCCCTTTAGGGACTCCAGTGGAGCCTGAGGTATAAATCACGTAAGCTAAATCCTGAGGCCCACTGTGAGGTGGAAGGTTGCTGCTCGCTAGGTCGCTCAACCCAGTCTCGCTGTCAACGCACAGCAACTGCGGAGCAATGTTCAACTCCTGAGTGAAGACAACCATGCTTTGAACCAAAGATAACTGGGTCAGCACCAAGGGTACTTGGGTATCCTGAAGCATATGAGTAATACGCGCCGCCGGAGCCTCAGACGATATCGGTACATAGGCACCACCGGCCTTGAGCACCGCCAGTATACTTACCACCATCTCCACGCTACGCTCCTGGTAAAGCGCAATAAGGGTATCCGGCAGCAGATCATGACCATAGGTGACCCGGTACTGGCTGCGGATAGCTCGCGCCAATTGATTGGCCCGCGCGTTCAGCTCAGCGTAGGTTAGCTGCTCGTCTTCAAACACCAGTGCCACAGCGCCTGGATCTTTCTCAACCTGATCCTCAAACAACTGGGCCAGGGTTTTATCCTGTGGGTAAGGTGCCTCGGTGTCATTCCACTCAGCAAGCAAAGTGTGGCGCTCATCCACACTGAGTAAATCACCCGGCCCACTTGCAATCGGTGCCTGCGGGCTGCTCAGCATAGTCTCAAGAATTTGCTCGCAGTAGCCCATGATCCGATCAACAAATTCCGAACTGAAGGCACTTTCCTCGGCAGAGAGGTGCAGCCCAAACTGACCACTGCTTGGATCTTTGGAGAAGCTGAGCCCTAGCAGGACATTGGTTTCTTCAAAACCGTTGAAGAGCGAAAGCTGGGTCTGTTCGGCTGCCTCATTGTAGACATGGAAGTGGACGTAGTTAAACATCGAAACAGATAAATCCTGTCCGGCCAGCTGCTGAATCGCCGCTAGGGGAAAGCGTCGGTGATCGGCACTGGCAATCACCTTGGCCTCCACCGCCTGAATCAACCCGACCCAGTTGAGATCATGTGTATCCAAGCACAGCGGCAGTGAGTTAAGGAACAGGCCTAAGGTCCGCTCACCACCAGTATGCTCTGGGCGGCCGTTACTGACCATCGAGCTCACCACTTTACACCGCCCACTCAAAAGAGCAATCAGACGCATATGAGCAGCCAGCAGAACCGTGCGCTCCTGTACCCCAAGTTGCTTCGCCAGCGCAGGTAGTTTCTCACTAACGGTGGCCGAAAAGGTCATATCCCGGTGGAGAACATGCTGCCTAGTTGTCCCCGACCACCAAGGTTGGCTGGTATCCGCCAACTGTTCACGCCAGTATTGATGCGCCTCACTCGACTGGATGGCTTGCAACTCTAGGGCAACGTAATGTTTAAATGGCAGCGGCGCCTCAGCGCGACTCCAAGGCTGACCATTCAGCGCAGCCTGGTAACGATTAAATAATTCGGTGTTCAGGCTGGCAACACTCCAACCATCGAGAATGGCGTGATGGAAGTTTAGGGTATACACCCAGTCATTGTCTCCCATCAGGTGCACCATTACGCTCCACAGCGGCTGCTCCAAGTCAAATGGCCGCTGCTTCTCGTGTGCCACCCAGTCAGCTACATGCTGCTGTTGTGCTGCCGGCGTTTGCCCTCGCAGATCTTCAATCTCCAGCCGCGGTGTTACCCTAGCCCGGACAAGTTGCAGTAAGCGCTCTCCATCAAGCTGAACAGTGGTGCGCAAGATCTCGTGCTCACTGACCAAGGCGTTCAGGGCTGCTGAAAAGTAAGCCGGATCCCAAGCCTGCTGCACCTGGTAGCTGAAAATATCATGATAAATTCCTTTGGCCACATCCAGCTGATTATGGTAAATCATCCCCTGCTGCAATTGGGTCAACGGGTAGGCATCGACCACCTGCCTTGTCGTGATCACATCAGCCAGTGCTGCTTTTTCACTCTGGTTAAGCAAGGCAAACGGGGCCAGATCCTGCAGGGTCTCGGCACAAAGCTGATCGGCGTCGATAGCCTGAGCCAGCGCCGTTATCGTGTGCCGGCTGAGCAAATCTTTCACAGCCAGGGACAGACCCGCGTGCTTAGCTTTGGCTACCACGCGGATAGCACGAATGGAGTCCCCCCCCAGCTCAAAAAAGTTGGCACTGACGCTGATCTCATCGCTGGCCAGTCCTTGCACGTCGGCCAAGATGGCACATAACTTATGTTCGGTCTCTGTGCTGGGTGCCACATAGTTAGCTTGGTTGGTCAACACCGGCTCGGGTAGCGCTCTGCGATCAACCTTGCCGTTAACCGTTAGTGGAATAGCATCGAGAACAGTGAAGGTCCCTGGTACCATATAGCCCGGTAGCTGCGTACACAATATGTCACGCACGACATCCACATCCAGCACCTGGCCATCAGCTCCCACCAGATAGGCCGCCAAATACTTGTCACCGCTGTTATCTCCCTTCCGAACACGGTCTATCACCACCGCCTGCTGCACGTCCGGCTGTGCGGTCAGCGCAGTTTCGATTTCACCCAGTTCAACTCGGTAACCGCGAATTTTGACTTGAAAGTCATTCCGACCCAAATATTCTAGGTTGCCATCTGACAGCCATCGCACCAGGTCTCCGGAGCGGTATAGGCGATCATAGCCGCTTCTCTTATCTTCTTCGCTGGCAAACGGGTTGGCGATAAATCGCTCCTCCGTTAACTCGGGACGATTGAGGTAACCGCGCGCCACGCCGGCGCCACCGATGTATAACTCGCCCGGTGCGCCCACTGGCAGCAGTTGTTGTTGCGGGCTTAGCACATAAGCCCTTAAGTCATTAATGGGTCTGCCTACATTACTGCTAGGCAAATCCAACTCTGAAGCGTTAATCGCTTTGTAGGTGACATGCACGGTTGTCTCTGTAATACCGTACATATTGATGAAAGCGACGGACTCACCAGCGCCAGCTTCAAACCACGGTTTAAGATCACTAAATTTCAATGCCTCTCCGCCAAAAACGACCGACCGCAACGACAGTTTATCTAGCTGAGGGACGGCGTATGGCGTAAGAGCATTAAACGCCGTCGGTGTCTGGTTGAGGACAGTGACCCGCTGCTCAGCGAGGAGCGAGGTAAATACTTCAGCATCCTTACGCTGTGCTTCGGTGGGAACAATTAACCTGCCACCATGCAGTAGTGCCCCCCACAGCTCCCACACTGAAAAGTCAAAAGTGTATGAGTGGAACAGAACCCAGGTGTCATCACAGCCGAAAGAAAAATCAGCATCCGTACTTCGGAAAAGGCGTACTGCATTGTTGTGCGTATTAAGTACGCCCTTCGGGTTTCCGGTGGATCCCGAGGTATATATCACGTAGGCTAGGTCCTGTGGGCCGCTCATAGCAACCAAGTTGTCCGCCTCCAGCTCACGCAAGACAGTATCGATATCGACCGGCAGCAACAGCGGCGCACAAGCTAGCACATTGAGCACGGGCTCCAAGGTGGAAACCTGTGCAGCCTGAGTCAGCACCATTGGCGCCTGGGTATCTTCCAAGATATGCGCCAGACGAACGTCTGGAGCCTCCGGTGACATCGGCACATAGGCGCCGCCGGCTTTGAGCACTGCTAAGATGCTAACCACCATCTCTAGGCTACGTTCGAAGTACAGCGCAATCAAGGTGTCCGGAAGTAGTTCGTGTCCTTGGGTTGCCAGGTACTGGCTACGGATAACCCGCGCCAACTGGTTGGCCTGCGCATTCAACTCCCCGTAAGTCAGACGTTCCCCCTCAACGACCAAGGCAACTGCTTCCGGCGTCTTCGTGGCTTGCGCCTCAAACAGCTGAACCAGGGATTTGTCCTGCGGATATTGTGCAGCCGAGCGGTTCCACGCCCTCAATTGCTGCTTATCCTCCTCACAGATCAGCTCAAGCTGCTGATGGCTCACATCCGGTTGTGTCTGGATTTGTTGCAGTAGTTTCCTCAACTGCTTGAGTAACCGCCGCGCGCCCTCATCTGTCAGCGAGCTACGATCATGCCCCAGCCGCAAAATCAAGGTCTCATTCTGCTCATAAACAGTGATATTCAGCGGATAGTCGGTCTTCTCGACCGCTCCCCGGAAAGTGACAGCTTGCTCAGAGACCTCTTTATTTATCGGCAACGGGTAGTTCTCGAATACAAACAGGCTGTGAAACAGTCGCTCTCCTTGGCTCTGCAGTTCAGCTAGTGAGACTGCACTGTGGCTGTTCAGTGCTGCCACCTGCTGTTGCAACACCGTCAGTTGCTCGCTGATCGAGCAATCATCGACCCAATCGAGCGCTAGTGGCAGGGTGTTAATGAACAGTCCGACACTGGACTCCACCCCATCGACCGGAATGTCACGTCCCGAGACCGTGGTACCCACGATGGTCTGAGTGCTCTGGGTATACACCTGTAGCAGCTTGTGCCATACAAATTGCAGCGCCACATTCAACGTAATGCTGTTCATCTGGCAAAACGCCTTCAGCGCCTGATAATCATAGTCTTCAATGGTCAAAACCTGCGTACCCGGGTCACGCACCACTCGCAATTCTTCCGGGCTGACCGTCCTGTCCAGCAGCGGTCGGATATCATTCCCACCTTTAAAGCGCGCCTTTTCCTCTTTCCAGTATGCCTGATCTGCAGCCAACTGGCCTGACACGTAACGTTGCGCGTCTAGGTACGAGTTATCCACCTCGACCAGCGGTACTTCTCCTTGTATCAACTGCTGATAATAGCCTTCAACGGTAGCCATCAGCTCCGGGCCACTCCAGCCATCCGCTATCGCATGGTGCTCAGTTTTAAGCACCGTATAGTGACGTTCGTGGTGCTTAAACAAAGTAAAACGCACCAGACCTGGCTGGGTTAGATCAAACGCCACCTGACGATCTTTCTTCTGCTCAACACCAATACGGACTTCTCGCTCGGCTTTCGACAGCCCCGACAAGTCAACTAGCCGAAAGTTATTCACACTAATGGACGATTCAGCGGTCACGATCTGTAAAATCTGCTCATCCCAATTGAATGCGGTGCGCAATACAGGGTGGCGCAGTGACGCCAAGCGCCAGGCCTCCTGATAAGCCGCCATGTCGAGCGCATAATAATGATCCGTCAGAAGCTGCACACAGTAGGCATCGTCATTCGGATGCTGCAGATGATGAGAAATAAAACCCTGTTGCAGACTATTGGCAGGAAGAATGGCGACAATCTTGTTTCCCTTTTCTAACTTTGATGGATTGCTATCTTCAGAAACGAGCTCTAAAAAATCTTCTTTCCTAAAAACTTCATACCCTTGCAGATATTCAAGTAATTCCGCTTTATTTGTTTTCAACTCTGCAATCAATTCTCCACTACTATTTTTTTTAGCAGCCACCTGCAAATTATCTCCTGCACACCAGACAGCAATACCGCCCTGTGCCAGTTTATTAATCAGTTTCATCATCATTATTAAATCTCAAACACTTCTAGTTCGTCGCTATCTGAAGGCTCTGCTTCAAACTGCTCTTTTAAGTTAGCAAGATGCTCTATCGACAGTCCGTCAACAGAGAAGTCGGATGGAGTAGTTACGGTATCTTGCTTTGATACTCTACACGCATGATCAACCACGATATTCAGCGCATGCTCGAACTCATGGACAAAACGCTCACTCAGCTCTGTAGGCAAGCTAGCCCCCACATCAAAGCTCAACTGCCCTTGGTGTACTGCACCATTGATGCTCAGTAAGTCTGGCAGTCCGTTTTTTAGCGCAATATCCTGACCAGACAGCTCGCCGGTTAGTTGCCACAGAGACGTTTGCTGCCTCGCCTCCTGCCCAAACTGTCCCAAATAGTTGAAACTGATGGCCGGCAGCCTTCCCTCCAGCACCCCGGTCGACACCAGAGCCCCGTAGCCCAGCCCTTTATTCGGTACCGCACGTAGCATTTCCTTGGTCTGCACCACAATGTCGGCCAGCTCACCGGCAGCATTCAGCCGCACTGGATACTGGGTGGTGAACCAGCCCACGGTGCGTGACACATCTAACGTGTTATTAATCGCCTCACGGCCATGCCCTTCGAGGGTAATATGGTTGACATCTCGACCTAGCGTCTCGCACAGGGCAAGCCCCAGTGCACTCAGTAGCAAATCATTGACTTCGGTGTTATATCCGCCACCCGCTTGTTGAAGCAGACGCACGGTCTGCTCCTGGCTCAGCTTCACCTGATAATGTTGTGGCTCCTGTGGGGCCGGCAGCTCAGCCTGGCCAGCCATCATCGTCGTCCAGTAGCCAACTTCCGCGGTGTGGCTAGCAGCATAGTCCTGAACTCCAGCAACCCACTGCCGGTAACTGCTGGTCTTGCTGGCCAGCTCCTGCCCGGTAAGTAACTGCTGAATATCCTCGGCCAGAATACGCCACGACACCGCGTCAATGATCAGGTGATGGGCAGCAAAAAACAGCCGAGCACTGCCATCGGCATAACTGGTCAAGTGCGCCGCTTGCCAAAGTGGCCCTTGCGCGAGGTCAAAGCCTGCTTGCCAGTCACTAAGCTGCGTCTGCAGTGCTTCCTCGTCCAGCGTGGATACATCCAATTGCTGCAAGGGCGCCATGGCCGCACTGCAATCAGCGTAATAGCACTGTCGCCATTCCTCCCCGCCAGAGCATTTTTCATCGCTATAATACCCTGCACGCAGGATGTCGTGATGAGCGGCCAGCTGTTCCAGCGCTTGTTCTATCTGGTGCCGGGTGATTGCACCTGGTAGACTCAGCATAAAAGACTGGTTGAAGTGATGCGGCTCAGCCAACGATAGCTCGAAAAACCACTTTTGGATTGGTAGCAACGCAAATTTGCCTTTCAGCACCCCCTGCTCTGCGTCAATAGCGACTTCCGATTCGTTATCAGCCAACTTCAGCGCCAACTGACGTATGGTCGGAGCCTCAAACACAGCTTTTGTCTGCAGGGTGAAACCTTCGCGACGCAATCGTGAGACCAATTGGATACTGATAATCGAGTCACCG
>NZ_JBQKUM010000040.1:0-45784 GCF_054968605.1 Pseudoalteromonas sp. G5_S1_14_S5
ACATGCCTAGGCGTGAGCTTTTTTGTATCTGCAACATGAGTAACTCGAATATAAAGCCGCTAAGTCAGTGTTTTTCAGCGTCACTTACCCACCCTAAATAAATCCCCTGCTTACCTGTGATTAAAGACTAAAGTTTGCCGACTCTATGCCGTTAAAGGTGTATCAAATGAGAGGTATCATGCAAGTACATAATTTAGATAAAGCAGGAATCATCAACGAACTGAAGTTCGGCATCGGGATCAGCCAAGCGGTTGAGCAAGGTCGCCGTGCAGATTTCGCGTTGCTGTTATCTATGTTTTCTAATGATGTTCGAGACTGTACGCCCATCGACAGCATTGAAGTTACAGAGACAACGGAAGTTCGCCTACGTAAACAGTTTGGGGTAGCCGAACCACAACAACTGCGCTCAAACCAATCGTCTTATGAAATTTCAGCACAGCAATCTAACCACTTTCACCAATCAAGCTTGGTGAGCGCTAAACTCTGTCATTACTTAAAACCTGAAGCACTGGCGTTTATGCCTGAGGACACTGGTGACTTACCTGAAGAGGTTTATCAAAACCTTTCTGGTCATGATCGTCGTAAGCTATCCAACAAAAACCATCCCGACCTTCCATCAGCGACACTTTATAATGAGTTATCTACTGCTCAGCGCAAATATCAAATTCAGGCTCAGGTATAGCTTCAGTCTCACTTTATTTCTGTATCTCTATCTGCTTTGCTTAATTCGCGCCATTCGAATGATTCACGAGAATTATGTGAACCACCAACCTTAGGCGCACTTCCATCAACACATGTCGATTACTGCTTGAAGTTACTACAAAATGTGACGCGACACTAAGTTCAAAAAAAGTTATCAATTAACATACCTTAGTTTGAACCAATTCACACCAACTGTATAAAATTCAACCCATATTTACCCAACATGGACGATTTGCTTAGGTACTGGGATGGAAATAAAAAGCTCAATCATATTGGTAACATCTGCTGGCTCGCGCCTAGGAGGGACGATAGCGAACCACTTTGTAAACCTTGGAGCCACCGTCATCCTCTGTGATAACGACACGCAAGCCCTTCAAGCAGCCTATTCACAATGCGCACGATTCTCTGATTCTGTTTACCATTACCCGCTTGAGAGCAATGACAGCCAAGCGATTCTAAACGTATTCAATTTCATCCAAACCACCTTCAATACCACACCCGACGTATTAGTGAATAATTGGGTGAGTTCCCCAATGCCCAGTCTAATCGGCGACCAGCCGGTTGGTAGCTTTATCAACGACCTATCCAATATGGCATCTACCCTATTCGCCTTCGGTCAAATCAGTGCTGAAAGGTTACGAGCAGAAGACAAAGAAGGAGTGATAGTGAATGTCATATCGCACGATGACTTTCATGACGTGTCAGGCTTAGAGAGTGCCAGCTCTATGATTACCGGTTTTACCCACAGTTGGGCCAAAGAGTTAACCCCATTTAACATCCGTGTTGGGGGGGTCGTTCCTGCTATTCACAATGCCGATGGAAAGTTAAACCGTTGCCATTGGGCCCAGCTTCAAGACGAACTCACCAGAACTGCCGAGTACATCATATCTAATGATTACTTTAGCGGTCGCGTGGTTGCGGCCGAAGTTTAAATCCCTAAACAGTCACTAACAGTTAAAACAAAGATCAAATAAAAGCCCCAGTCTCTCGACTGGGGCTTTGAGTTTCCCGATAGTAGGTTTCGAGCTAGCGAAAACTTATCTCATAACTCACGTCTTACTTATGCGTTAGCTTTTTCTTTCTTAGCTTTTGGTGCTGCTTCTTTCGCTACTTGGTCTGCTTTCTTTTTGATAACAGTTGTACCTTCGAAAGTTTCACCTTCAACAAATACTTTACCGTAGTAAGACGCTAGTAGCACTTCTTTCAGCTCAGTGATTAGAGGGTAACGTGGGTTAGCACCTGTACACTGGTCATCGAACGCTTCCACAGCTAGCTCTTCTAGCTTAGCGATGAAGTCTGCTTCAGATACACCAGCCGCTTGGATAGACGTTGGGATATCTAGGTTCAGTTTCAACTCTTCTAGCCATGCTAGTAGACGTTCAATCTTCTGAGCAGTACGGTCACCTTCTTGGCTTAGGCCTAAGTGGTCAGCAACCTCAGCGTAACGACGACGTGCTTGTGGACGGTCGTATTGAGAGAATGCAGTCTGCTTAGTCGGGTTGTCATTCGCGTTGTAACGTACCACGTTAGAGATTAGTAGTGCGTTCGCCAGACCGTGTGGTAGGTGAAACTCAGCACCAATCTTGTGCGCCATAGAGTGACAAACACCTAGGAATGCGTTCGCGAATGCTACACCAGCGATAGTTGCTGCGTTGTGTACTTTCTCACGAGCGATTGGGTCGTTTGCACCGTTCGCGTAGCTTGATGGTAGGTACTCTTTAAGCATCTTAAGTGCTTGTAGAGCTTGACCATCAGAGTATTCATTAGCAAGAACAGATACGTAAGCTTCTAGAGCGTGAGTTACTGCATCGTAACCACCGAATGCTGTTAGAGACTTAGGCATGTTCATTACTAGGTTAGCATCAACGATGGCCATGTTTGGCGTGATTTCGTAGTCAGCTAGGGGGTACTTAGCACCAGTCTTGTCGTCAGTAACAACCGCGAATGGGGTAACTTCTGACCCCGTGCCTGAAGTTGTAGTGATACATACAAGCTCGGCTTTCTTACCCATTTTAGGGAACTTGTAGATACGTTTACGGATATCCATAAAGCGCATTGCTAGTTCTTCGAAGTGAGTTTCTGGGTGCTCGTACATAACCCACATTATCTTCGCAGCATCCATTGGTGAACCACCACCTAGAGCTAGGATTACGTCAGGTTGGAAGCTCTTCATTGCTTCAGCGCCTTTCTCAACAACAGATAGTGTTGGATCCGCTTCTACGTCGAAGAAAGTTTGAACTTCAATGCCTTGTGCTTTAAGCAGGCTAACTACATCATCAGCGTAACCGTTGTTGAATAGGAAACGGTCAGTTACTAGGAATGCGCGTTTCTTACCTTCTAGGTCGCTCATTGCGATTGGAAGGCTACCTCGACGGAAGTAGATAGACTTAGGTAGTTTGTGCCACAACATGTTTTCAGCTCGCTTCGCTACAGTTTTCTTGTTGATAAGGTGCTTAGGACCTACGTTCTCAGAGATAGAGTTACCCCCCCATGAACCACAACCTAGAGTTAGAGAAGGTGCAACGTTGAAGTTGTACAGGTCACCGATACCACCGTGAGTAGTCGGGATGTTAATTAGGATACGAGCAGTCTTCATCTTATCACCGAAGTAACGGATACGGTCTGCGTTTGTATCTTGGTTAGTGTAGAGACCAGATGTGTGGCCGATACCACCGATTTCAACCATAGTTTCTGCTTGAGCAACAGCGTCTTCGAAGTCGTCTGCACGAAATAGACCTAGAGTTGGAGATAGTTTCTCGTGAGCGAACTCATCATCGTAAGAAACTTTACCAAGACCTTCACCAACAAGTACTTTTGTATCAGCAGGAACTTTAACACCGGCCATTTCAGCGATTGCTGGAGCAGGTTGACCTACGATTTTCGCGTTTAGGTTGCCGTCGATGAGGAGTACTTTACGTACTTTGTCAGCGTCAGCTTTAGATAGAACGTGCGCTTTGTGAGAAGCGAAACGCTCTTTAACTTCTTCATATACATTGCTAACAACGATTGCAGCTTGCTCAGAAGCACATACAACGCCATTATCGAATGTTTTAGACATTAGGATAGATGCTACAGCACGTTTGATGTCAGCTGTTTCATCGATAACTATCGGCACGTTACCAGCACCAACACCGATTGCAGGCTTACCAGAAGAGTACGCTGCTTTAACCATACCTGGACCACCAGTTGCAAGGATAAGTGCGATACCGTCATGCTTCATAAGCGCGTTAGAAAGCTCTACAGATGGTTGGTCGATCCAACCGATGATGTCTTTTGGAGCACCCGCTGCTACCGCTGCGTCTAGAACCAGTTTAGCTGCGTCGTTAGTAGAGTTCTTTGCACGTGGGTGTGGCGAGAAGATGATGCCGTTACGTGTTTTAAGAGAGATTAGAGATTTGAAGATTGCTGTAGAAGTTGGGTTCGTTGTTGGAACGATACCACAGATGATACCTACAGGCTCAGCGATAGTCATTGTGCCTAGGTTGTCATCTTCTTCTAGGACGCCACATGTTTTTTCGTCTTTGTATTTGTTGTAGATAAATTCAGAAGCAAAATGGTTCTTGATAACTTTATCTTCAACAATACCCATTCCAGATTCAGCAACTGCTTGTTGTGCTAATGGGATACGAGCGTGGTTCGCTGCAAGAGAAGCTGCGCGGAAGATTGCATCAACTTTCTCTTGAGAGAATGTAGCAAACTCTTCTTGTGCTGCTTTAACGCGAGCTACTAGAGCATCAAGTTCCGCTAAGTTATTTACAGGCATGGTGGATCTCCTAAAATAATAAATATTAAAAACTTTTTATTAAATTCGCTGTTTGCCCTAAACTCTTTAAAACAGCGTTCTTAGTAAATTGCTTTCAGGGCTGAGTATATTATTTCAGTGTGTGAAAAAAATTGACCCAGATCAGTTACTCCAAAAGAATTACCCACCCTGTGGTAAGGCAATCGAAAAGAAACCATAAAATTATGATTTATATGAATTTAAATCACACTTTGCTACAGGACAAAAAACAAGAAATCATATAATTATTTTTTACTTTGTATCATAAACTGTAAAAAATTTTCATTTTCAACCAATTCACTTATATGTATACGGCTAAAAATGTGCCACTGAGAGTATATACATACCGTTGCAACGAGCTAGAAGCTGTCATAATTTTTATTAAAAGCGTGCGTGATATAACATTCCGTTCAAATTAAGTTGCAACTATAAACACAAGAAAACCCCTTGTAACAATAATATTACAGATACGACACTCAATTAGTTTTTCTAAAAAATAGCCCCCTGTTCAGGTTAGTTTTTTTCATTCGCTCTCATTGAATTTGTCCCTTACATTACGCACTCTGACCGAGGTCAGATCAGACCCACTATCCTACTTTACGTTACTTGGAGATCGCTCCCATGCAAGGTTTAGAACTCGCAATCTTTATGCAATTCTTCCTTGGGCTTGTTGCAGCCGTAAACCCAATCGGCATCATGCCTGTGTTTGTTTCTCTTACTGCTCATATGCCGCCAGAAGATAGAAACAGGACCGCCTTTCAGGCCAATATTGCCGTTGCTGTTATCTTGATTGTGTCGCTAGTTGCGGGTCAGTTGCTCCTCGACATGTTTAGCATTTCATTAGACTCATTCCGTGTTGCGGGTGGACTGCTGTTACTGAGCATCGCGTTTTCGATGATGAGCGGTAAGTTAGGTGAAGATAAGCAGAATAAGCAGGAAAAGTCTGAGTACATCAGTAAAGAACAAATAGGTGTTGTTCCTTTAGCTATGCCTTTGATGGCTGGCCCAGGTGCGATCAGTTCGACCATTGTCTATGGATCACGTTACCCAGCGGCAATCGATACTATCGGTATTGGTATCAGCATTATTGCGTTCGCTACTTGCTCTTGGCTTCTGTTCCGTTCAGCGCCTGTTATCGTGCGCTTTTTAGGTCAAACTGGGATTAACGTTATCACCCGTATTATGGGCTTGATTCTTGGTGCACTTGGCATCGAGTTCATTGCGAACGGCTTGCGTAACCTATTCCCAGGATTAGCATAACCACAAACAGCATATAATCGCTTAACTGCGGCTATTTAATGTGGAACACATCTGAGGCGAGTAAAGCAATTTGGCTTTCACTCGCCTCGTTATTATGAAGCTTGTATAATGACGGTTAACGCATTCAATAGAAGACGAACTTCCCCTTATGTCACGCAAGCCACTCAAGCATCACTTGTACGTTATCATTTTTGGTACCCATACACCTGCCGGACGTGCGTTTGATATTTCACTGATCATTGCAATCTTGGCTTCGCTTCTGGTTCTTATTCTTGAGTCCATTCCAAATGTGATGACAGAGTGGTCTCAAGAACTTCGTTACATCGAGTACACTTTCACCGCCCTATTCACTATCGAGTATCTATTCAGGCTCTATTGTTCTCCAAAACCGAAATCTTACGCCACCAGCTTTTATGGCATTATTGATCTGTTAGCGATCCTACCTACTTACCTCGCGATCTTCTTCCCAGGCGCTTCGTTTATGGGCGTTGTGAGATTGCTGCGTGTCATGCGTATCTTCCGAATTCTGAAGTTAGTTCGCTATCTACAAGATTCAAATATTCTGTTGCGTTCGCTATTGATGGCAAGACGAAAGATTCTGATCTTCTTTAGCACAGTCGGCATCTTGGTCGTTATCTTTGGCGCTTTGATATTCGTGATCGAAGGGCCAAGAAACGGATTCACCAGTATTCCTCACAGTATCTACTGGGCAATTGTCACCATCACCACCGTTGGCTACGGGGATATGGTGCCGCAAACAGCGATTGGTAAAGCTATCGCATCCCTCACTATGTTACTGGGTTACTCTATCCTTGCTGTACCTACAGGGATAATTACCGCTGAGCTAAGTAGTGAAATGAACTCTCACAAGGAGTTAGTCAAATGTCCGAACTGCAACCGTTCAGGACACGACCCTGACGCCATCTATTGTAAGCACTGTGCCAGTGAATTAGCCGACCCTGACAAACGTGTTGTGACTGAAGAGAGATAAAAGCAGGTACGGAATTCGAGTAACGGGATACGAAGGGATTTAAGAGCAGGTTCGAGAGCCGGATAACGAGATATCTAGGGACTAGAAAGGGTGACATTTATCGTCACCCTTTTTTTTGGTTCACTGAGCTAAAACAAGACTCCCTGCTACGCTCCTTCGCCGCTATCGGGAATGACACAATTTAAGTTAGGAGAAAAACGTCATCCTCAAGAGTGAGGAACGAATTGGGGATCTCTTCCTTGTCCCATTCCAACGAGAAGAGTTAAGTGAAGTTGCGAGTGAAATTAATCAACCCTCTGTGATCAAAAAAACCGATGTATTAACACCGGCTTTTGTCTCTCACGAAGCTAAGCATTCACAATGAGTGGCACCTGCTTTCACTTTTGAATAGAAAGAGCTTTCAATTACGCCTTCTCAGCTAGGATGATACGTAAAGTACGACGTAAAGGTTCTGCTGCACCCCATAGCAGTTGGTCACCAACCGTGAAGGCATTTAGGAAGTCGTTACCCATAGACATCTTACGTAGACGGCCTACTGGTACTGACATAGTGCCTGTTACTTTAGCTGGAGTCAGTTCTTGCGCCGTAATGTCACGGTCGTTAGGAATAACTTTAACCCAATCGTTGTGAGTTGCGATGATCTCTTCAATCTCATCCATTGGGACGTCTTGCTTAAGTTTGATCGTTAGTGCTTGAGCGTGACAACGCATTGCGCCGATACGTACACAAGTACCATCAATTGGAATAGGCTGACCATCTAGGCCAAGAATCTTGTTCGCTTCAACGCCCGCTTTCCACTCTTCTTTGCTCTGACCGTTTTCACGCTTCACATCGATCCAAGGAATCAATGAACCCGCTAGCGGAGCACCAAATTGGTCTGTTGGGAATGACGATGAACGAATGGTATCAGCAACTTTCTTATCAATATCAAGAATCGAACTTGCAGGCTTTGCTAACTCAGAGCTCACGCTATCGTTAATCACACCCATTTGCGAGATAAGCTCACGCATGTTCTTAGCACCCGCGCCAGAAGCCGCTTGGTAAGTCATGGCACTCATCCACTCAACCATGCCCTTCTCGTATAGGCCGCCCAGTGCCATAAGCATTAAGCTCACAGTACAGTTACCACCAACAAAAGTATTAGTACCGCGATGAATGCCCTGCTGGATTTGAGCCAAGTTAACAGGATCAAGAGTGATGATTGAATCAGCGTCCATACGTAGAGTTGAAGCGGCGTCAATCCAGTAACCTTTCCAACCCGCTTGACGTAGCGCTGGGTAAACTTTTGATGTGTAATCGCCACCTTGACAAGTAATAACTGCATCAAGCTGCTTTAAGCTATCAATATCAAAAGCGTCTTGAAGCAGACCCGAATCTTTACCACCTAGAACAGGGGCAGGAATACCAATCTGAGATGTACTGTAATAAACAGGCTCAATCAGGTCGAAGTCTTTCTCTTCAACCATACGTTGCATCAGTACAGAACCCACCATACCGCGCCAACCAACTAGACCTACTCTCATCTCTCACTCTCCATGTATAAATTAAAAATTGCTCTCACCCATCTATAAGTTGTTCAGAAACAGAACTCAAGCGCTTTTTGTCAAAAAGTGTAACTTTTTCGTTTCTTTAAGTGAACGCGATGAATCTCAAAGTTATCTCAATACAGAGATTCGGCCCACCCTATTGATAGAAACATCAACCCCTTTAAATTCAACCATTTATCGCGCTTAGTCTAACAATCAAACCCCTGATCACAAACAGTAATTCCCTCTATTAAACCATGGTTAATCAGAATCCTATTTTACAAACTGGAAACAATGCTCGACAGAATTAAACATGTAACAATCATGAATTTAACAAACATTTAGATTATGAAACCATAATACACCCAATATACAGTCAAATATCACAACTTAAGCGTATTTTTTCGATATAATAATCTAATTACTGTAGTGTCCATTTCGTACCCCACAATATAATGAAGCACTATAAATGCTCGAAATCACAAGAGGCTTTTATGAAGCAGAGTAAAACTCGCCTACCGAACCTGATGCAGGTATTCATCGCGTTAGGACTATTTCTATCCCTTGCTTTTTCCTTTACAGCAAAGCTTGACCTCCCAATCCAACTTGCCTTGTATATTGGTTGGTTCATTATCATGGTGCTTGGTCTTCGTCTTGGGCACCAATACAAAGACTTAGAAAAAGCAGCACTCAAAGGAATATCTAACGGTTTAGGCGCAGTTTTAATACTTTTGGCCGTTGGCGCTCTTGTTGGTACTTGGATCTCTGGCGGGATCGTACCGACCATCATTTACTATGGTCTAAAAGCTATCCACCCTTCTATCTTCCTTTTGGCGACCATGATCATCTGTTCTCTAACAGCGTTGGCTACTGGTACTTCTTGGGGTGCTGCTGGTACAGCGGGTATTGCGATGATGGGTATTGGCCAAGGTCTAGGTGTTCCTGCACCAATTACGGCAGGTGCAGTACTTTCAGGTTGCTACTTCGGTGACAAAATGTCTCCACTTTCTGATTCCGTAATTTTGGCTTCTTCTATGTCTAACGTAGAAGTGGTTGAACACATCAAAGGCATGCTGCCTGTAGCATTAATCAGCTACGTTATTACTGGCATCATGTTTACCGCGTTTGGCTTCCACTACGCCGGTAACGTTGACATGAGCCAGGTAGAATCTGTGATCAAAGCGATGGAAGTTCAATTCTACATCACGCCATACTCATTTGTTCCAGTACTGATAGTATTAGGTCTACTGGCTTTCCGTATGCCTTCATTCCCGGTAATCAGCTTTGGTTCTCTGCTAGGTATTATTTGGGCAGTGATGATTCAAGAAATCGACTTCCTAACAGCATTCAACACTGCATGGGCACCATTCTCTATCTCATCTGGCGTGGACTTCATTGACTCAATCCTAAACCGCGGTGGCATGTCTTCAATGCTGGGTTCGGTTGCGGTTATCGTATTTGGTTTAGGCTTTGGTGGCTTGCTAGATAAAGTCGGCGTGCTAGAGACAATTGCGAAGGTATTCGAACGCCGCGTAAACAGCGCAGGTTCGCTAGCAACAAGCACAATCGGTACGGCTTTCATGGGTAACGTATTTGGCTCTGCGATGTACGTATCACTAATCCTTACGCCAAAAATCTGTGCTAAGAACTACGACCGTCTAGGTTACAAGCGTAAGAACTTATCTCGTAACGCTGAGTTCGGCGGTACGTTGACATCAGGTATGGTGCCTTGGAGTGACAACGGTATCTACATGGCAAGTATCCTAGGCGTTGCAACGCTGTCGTACGCACCATTCATGTGGCTAAGCTTCATCTGTATCATCGTGACTATCGTAACGTCTTACATGGGTTGGTTCGTTGATAAATGTGAACCAACAGCACCAGCTATTGAAACGGAAGAAGCGGCAGAGCTGACAAAGCAACAAGCCTAGTAGTCCATCGTTCAAAAACGTTAGAACGTAAAATAAACCGTTAATTATATAAATGCAAAAAGAGCGCCTTGGAGCGCTCTTTTTTATTGGGTTACTTATTTGCGGTTCGTTTACCCAACCAATAACCGATACCTAACGGTGCGAAGAACGCCACCAAGATAAACAGAATAAAGTAGATAATCACACCTTTGATTAGCTCCATCAGCTTATCAATCGCGAGCACAACCACTTCTTGCGAAACGCGGTCTAAATCTTGAGTGAACAATTCTCTTTCAGATGTGACGATACCGGCGATCTCGATACGTTCTTTCTCGATCATCTGAACTAACGCTTCTCTTTCACGCGTCACCATCTTTTCTAACGCCACACGCTCATCACTCAGCATAGCCAGTTTTTGGTCTGTTTTGTCGCTAAGATCATTAAGCAGCGGTCGCATCTCTGCCGACATAATAGAAGCCAATGTTTGCATGTATTCAGGATTGTTCTCAATGAAGTCCTGCATGCTTGCTGACGTTTGGCGAAGGCTTTCTAGTGTCATCGACAAATCTTCACCTGTCAGTGAGCTATTCATCGCTACTAATTCTGCTTTCCAAGACATCAGCTTTGGCGTTTGATCAGCCATCAGGCTTAAACGATCTGATGCATCGCTCATCGCTTCTGGCATGGTACCTAGACTCTGAACAATCTGTGATTCATCTTTTCCAAGGTAAGTTAACCATTCTCGATAAGCAGGCGTGCTTCTGAACGTTAGATCGTTAAATGGGTTGCTCGCAACAAACTCAGCAACGAATGTTTTGCTCTTTTTAAAGTCACTTGAGCTCAGAACGCCCTTTGCGAGCTTTTTTGCTTCTTGATCGAGAAAGCGTGCAGTGTTATCCGCATGATCCGTCGTGAACAGATCCGCTCCTCCACCTTCGGCATAGAATTGATTCATTTGCGCAGTAAACACCCAAGTATCAATGAGCGCAGACATCGGAGAGGTTTGGTAAGCCGCTTGCTGTAAGCCCTGCTCAGCATGAATCTTCCAAAGCAAAACATAAGATTGATGTAAGGTGTCATCAGCGGGATAAGATTGCGCGATTAAATCAGCCGAGTCTTCGACTTGTGTAAAAAACAGCTTAGCGTATTCACGCGTCATAAGCCGAGCATTCAGCTCTTGTTGAGTGAGAGGCGTAGTCTGACTATCTAACTTTACTTCCAAAAGAGAACAACCACTTAGTACAATACTAAGCACCAACACCATCCAACTTCGACTCGAAACTCGTAACATATAAACCTCTGACAAAGACTAAGGGCGCGGATTGTATGAACACTTAGTCAGAGTATTGTCAAAATTCCCGCAAAAGTTAACGCTGATTATCTAAATATTCGACAGCGGAATCCACAGAGGCTTTTATCGCCTGCTCTAGTTCATTCAAGTCGTGTTCGCTGATCGCTCGAGATTGTTTCATTGTCATCTCAATACTTGCGGCAATAATGGCTAATCTCGACGCTTTAATGCTGCCTGCTACGCCTTTTAAGCTATGTACAACACGTGCGGCTGAGGTTTCATCTTTAGTCAATAGCGCTTTAAACTTCTCATAGTCGTCTGCATGGTCTTGGACAAACACTCCAAGCAACAATTCAACCGACTCTGCATCGCCATCGAGTGTTTCGAGCATCTCTTCAATATCAATCGCAGGTTTCGAATCCGTCACACTGGTAACGTGTCGCTCAGCTGTTGGTGCCTCAATCGTATTTGGTTGACTTTCAATGTTCATATTCTGTTGCTGTAGATAGTCTGATGGCTCATCCACTACCATTTCTGGTATCCCCTGTTCAGTTGCCAAAAGAGATGAATCACCGCTGCTTTCTGAAAGCAGCTCCGCATCCTTATCAGAGAATTGAACAACCTTTTCTTCGCTAGATTCAGGAGAGGTATTTTGGTCAGCTGCAAATTGCGGAGAGGCTTTTCTCACGCTCGCGCTCCAAACAACCAGAGCCACCATAGCAGCCAAACTCAGACCTAACATTGCGACCAACAAATTAAACTGGCGCTCATGATATTCTGACTCTAACTTAATGATCTGCTTGTTCACCGAGTTCTGCTTAATCTTATCGACTAAAAAGTTCAGTTGTGCGTAATCTACGAGCAATGCGGAAGCATCAGCCAGTAATTGTTGAATCGCGTCTTGCTCTGGCGTTTTCAACTTGTAAGATTTCTCGAGAATAGAATCAAAAGCTCGGTAGGTCGCCGACGAGCTTTGGCTGTCTGAGTACATCGCCTCAAACACCACTACACCAAATTCATTTAGCAACGGTTTTAACTTGGGAGATAACTGCTTGTCTGCACGTAACAACTTGATGTTATCGATAATCTCTTGAACCTGACTTTCGATTGGAATGAACTCGTCAAACTTGGCCAAGAACTGGTCTGCTACATAAAGCAGTTGGTTTACGTCAGGGCGGAAACATGCGTTTTGGAAATCGGATTCGATCTGAAGTCGGATTGAATAAACTAATTGAGCGTTAAGAGCTAGCTCATTAATACGTGAGACGCGAAGTGGTTCCGAGAAATAGAGTGACTGTCTTAATTCGTTAACGCGAATACCCAGCTCCTCGATTTGAGCAAGAGAGTTTGTGTAGGAACGGCTCAGGCTGAGAAGTACCAATGAAGGAAGTAGCCACAGAACCAAAATCACAACTAAGAAAGTGACTGGTTTATTAAAGCGAGTGGGCTTTGCTACTGATTGTTCCATCTATATTCCTTGTGCGTGTTAACTTAAAGCCATTATTGCTATGGCGAAGACACAAAGCACAAAAACAAGCGACAGCATCCTACTGCCGCTTACCTATTCACTTCGGACTATGACTTATTACGAGTCAGTTGGTCACGTAAGTTTGGCGGTGTGCCTTTAATCGTTAGTGTATCTGTCTCCGGATCATAGAAAATACGCTCGCCTAGAAGCAGACTATCAAAACTAACATTCAAACCGCCACCAGCACCAACAAATTTTGTTAGTTTACGCATAGTTGCGCGATCTGCAGGGAAGCTGTCTTCTAACTCGTAGCCTTGCTCACTAGTGTAGTCAAAGAAGCTGGTACCATCTGAGCTTGCTGGTAATTCGCCAGACAGTTCACGCACTTGAACCTCATCACCCGCTTTTAACTGCTCGTTACAGTAATCAGCAACCTGCTTTTTGTAGCTGATCGCTTCCTCTTTCTCTAATTTAGAATCAGAAACAAAATCTTCTACCGCTTGCATCAGCACCTGATTTTGCAGTTTTGCATCCAGACCTACTTCCGCTTGAAGAAAATCTAAGAAGAAGTCAGCCACTTTACGACCAACACGTCCTTTGATGTACGTCAGGTAACGATTTGACTCTTCGTCTGTCTCATAAGTAGAAAGATCTAAGCGAGCTGCGATGTCCATTTTAGAGATATCTAAGTAGTCAGTCGCACTGATATCTAGCCCTTCTGTTACCTTCAAGCTCTGGTTTGAAGGCAATAGACCAATGAAAAGGTAGTCAGTTGCAAGTGACTGATATTCAGCCATTACCAAGATGCCTTCATCAGCAAATGGGTATTTTGAAAGCTCGTCTTTTAGACGTTGCGCACTCTTTTGAGAAAAATCGTAAAAGTTTGTCTCACCAGCACGAAGTTGATGCAACCACTGTTGGAATTCGCTGTCAGATTTGAAAGAACCAAACCCTTTGCCTGCTTTTGAGTTAAAAACACGATGGAGTTCAGCAACTAGGCTTTCAGAAGATGCATCGTTTTCTAGAGATTCAGCACGATAGTTAACTATCAGTTCTTCCTGATCGTTCTTGCTCAGCTGGTGTAAAATTACGTTGGAAAGGTGAAGGCTCATAGTGAAAATATTACCGTTCGGGTTTCAGTTGTCGTGCATAGTAGGTTATCATAAGCCGCTTTTACTATCATTATTAGAGTCCTTATGCCGATTATATCTAAATACACAGATGAACAAGTTGAAAAAATCTTAGCTGAAGTAGGTGCTGTACTATCTAAGCACAAAGCTTCACCAGAACTTTCACTGATGATCGCTGGAAATATCGCAACCAATGTCTTAAATCAGAACGTTGCTGCTTCACAACGCAAAGGAATTGCTGAAAAATTTGCCGAGGCTTTAATTTCTTCTCTTGAAGATAAAAAGTCTCACTAAATTTGATTGACGGATAAAAGAATTATAAATGGTAGACAGCGCAAACTCATATAGCGATCGTGTATCTCGACTGGTTGGTTGGGGTCACTGGTTTGCATTTTTCAATATCATTGCTGCGATGTTGATTGGTACTCGTTATATCACTCAATCTGCTTGGCCAGAAACCCTGCTGGGTCAATTCTACTTGGCTGCTTCATGGGTTGGTCACTTCGGCTTTTTGGTATTTGCGCTCTATCTATTAGTGCTGTTCCCGCTCACATTTATTCTTCCGTCGAGGAAGTTATTACGTTTGGTTGCCGTTTGCTTTGCGACCATAGGTTTAACTGTCCTGTTGATTGATACTCAAACATATCAAAATATAAACCTCCACCTGACGCCTGTCGTGTGGGAGGTTTTATTCAGTGAAGAGGAATCTGCATTTACATCTGATTTGCAGCACCTCTTCATTGTTATGCCGCTTATTTTCTTATTGCAGCTTGGTCTATCTGAATGGGTTTGGCGTAAGCAGCGTAAGCTTTCTCATAAACACATCGGCCGTCCAATTACCGCCGTCTTCTTCTTGAGTTTCATCAGTAGCCACCTAACTTACATGTGGGCTGATGCGTACTTCTATAACCCAATTACTAGCCAAAAAGCGAACTTCCCACTGTCTTACCCAATGACAGCGAAAAGCTTTATGGAGAAACATGGCCTGTTAGACCGCGAAGAATATCTAGAGCGTTTAGAAGCAAACAAAGGTAATGTAAACCTTGTTAGCTACCCGCTAGAAGAAATTCAGTACAACCGCCGCAGTGATGATTTGAACATCCTGATGGTGAGTGTGAATAACCTGCGCGCAGATGCTCTTAACGAAACATCAATGCCAAGCAGTTACGCATTTGCACAACAGTCGATCAATTTCACCAACCATTACAGTTCTAGCAACGACATGTTTGGTATTTTCGGCTTGTTCTACGGCCTTCCTAGCAGCTACGCAAGCAGCATTGAAGCTCAAGGTGCGAGTTCAGTTCTGCTGGATGTATTAGATAACCACAGTTACAAGTTTGCTGCATTCAGCGGCGACAACTTTGACGATGCACTGTACTCGGACATCATCTTCCGAGGCCGTAAAATCATGTCAGAGCAAGCGACGTTTAATGACCAAAATGCAATTCAAGCCTGGTCAAACTGGGTGGAATCACCGCAAGCTAAGCGTCCTTGGTTCAACTTTATTGAGCTGACAACATTGGACAACTTTGCAAGCTCAGAAGCAGAGTCAGAGTCGGCGTTAACAACAGCAGAACGTTTTGCTGCCGATTACCAAAAATCAGCTCAAGCAGCGGACGCACAGTTAGCAACAATCTACACTGAATTGGAACGCTTAGACCTTATCGATAATACGGTAGTTATCATTACCTCTAATCACGGTACTGAGTTTAATGAAACCAAGACTAACAGCTGGGGTGCAAATTCTAACTACAGCCGTTATCAGCTGCAGGTTCCTCTGTTTATCAGCTGGCCAGGTAAATCAGCGTCTGAGTACACTCACCGCTCTAGCCACTTAGATATTTCGGTAACACTAATGCAAGAGCTATTGGGTGTATCTTCAAACCCAACTGACTTTAGCAGCGGCCGCAGTCTGTTTGATGAGCGTAAGAGAAAGTGGGTTCTTGCGGGTGATTCTCGTGAGTTAGCACTTGTGACAGATAAGCAAACTACGGTGTTAGATAAGTTTGGTAACTACAAGCTGTACGACCAAGATTACCAAAGACTAAAAAATGTAAGCCCTCGCTTACCAGTTCTAATGCAGGGTCTCACTGAATTACAGCGATTCTACGCAAAGAATGATTAAATGTTCACAAAACAAAAAAGGGAAGCCAGTGGCTTCCCTTTTTATTGCCGTTAATGCCTAGAAAACAAGCAACAGAACAAATTTATGTAAATTAGGGGTTTACAAGATCCTCATGCCCTTATATTATTCAAGCCGCTGGAGGGATGGCTGAGTGGTCGAAAGCACCGGTCTTGAAAACCGGCAACCGTTAATAGCGGTTCTAGGGTTCAAATCCCTATCCCTCCACCACATTTATGAAGCCCGAGCTAATGAAATACATTAGCTCGGGCTTTTTTACATACGTTAGTTTTTGAAAAGCGTTTGCTATCACTAACGAACGCTTCTCATTTTAACTTGGCAGCAGACTTCACGAGTCAACTCATCTATCAGCTTATTGGCCAAGCTCCGCTTTTGTCGCCGAGTCCAATGGGGATTCAGCTGTAATAGCTACTAAAAATGCTTTGAGAGCCTCGGCTTCTTGATAGCTTAAATTTAAAGGTCTAATTTTCTCTGATAGTTTTGGGTAATTTGGATCATACTTGCTCCAACCAAAAGGCGCGTTACTTGCCATTCCTTCAGAGTACATTGAAATAACACCCTCAATAGTATGCACTAAACCATTATGAAACCACGGACCATGATTCATGACATCACGCAGTGATGGGGTTTTAAATAACCCAACATCGTGGCTATTATGGCTTACATCGTACTTACCTAAATCTTCATAAAAAGCTTTGTAATAGGTTAAACCAACATTTTCGAATTTATGATTGGTAAATTCAGGTCCCATATGACAATTAACACAGCGCCCATTTCGACGATAAATATCTAGCCCCCACAATGCTTGGTCAGACAATGCATCGGTTTTACCTAACTCAGCCTCTTTTACAAATCGATCAAATTGGCTCGGCTTGCTAATTATCGTTCGCTGAAAAGTTGCTAATGCCATGCTTAGCTGTTCTTGAGTAATTGTCCCAAGACCAAAAACCTCATCAAATAGGGTCGGGTAATTAGGATGATCATTTAATCTTTTGACCAAATTCGGCAATGATTCAGCCATTTCTAATGGATCTTGAATCGGCATCAACGCTTGCTGCTCTAATGTCTCTGCACGCCCATCCCAGAATAATTGTGGTAAAAATGCGCTGTTAACTATAGTCGGCGCATTGCGCTTTCCACGTTGGCGATCATGACCAATAGAAACTTCTCTACCATCACCCCATCCTTTGTTCGGTTCATGGCAATTTGCGCAGGCAACATCCTGAGCCTGAGAAAGAAACGGGTCAAAAAATAGTTTTTTCCCTAATGCCACTTTCTTTTCATCAAAAGGATTATGATTCGGAAAAACAACTTGAGGCATAGTGCCGAGTTCTTGATAACTGCCCATATCATCAACGAAAGGAGCCGGCCAATAATTAGGGTGAGCCGCATAAGCTTGTCTTAAGCGAGTAATATCAGGTTTTGTGTGATTTCTAACTGAACGCGGATCCTCTAATGCACGCGGCTCGAACTCACTCGCAATCAGGAGTAGTTTCGCAGTTTGTGTCGCTTCTTTCTGAGCGGTTAATGGTGTTGGCTGGAGCGTTGCCGCCATTGGTAATTTTAACGTGCCGAGTCCTATCTCCGTCGATGTAGCAACCCAGTAGTCTCCAGCAACTGGGGAATTTAATGATTTTGAATACAGCATTTTGTATGCTCCACCACTCACTTGCTGATGCATTAATAATGAAAGTTCATCAGCTGTAGGCAAGCGCCAATCACTACGACCACATTGCTTCGAACGATTAATCACTTTTAATGCCGCTTCTATCGAACAGTCGGTTTGACCACAGTTGCTCACACTGGTATCACTCACATAATCACGCAAAGTGCTTGTCATATCACTGCTATTTGGTACTAGCCAATATACATACGAGAAACGATTATCCCGTAAATACAAGTTATCACGAACTAAACCTCGCATGTCATCCAAACAACGCCATGGTGAATCTTGATAATCATCTTGCTGACGATTGCGCGCGAGGGGTTGACCTGTATTATCTAATCGAATGAAACTGGTTTCTTCTGCTTGCGGTTTTAGTTGTTGATTAGGCAGCGATGGATCACGATAACTACCACTGACCAACATAACTGAAGCTGGCTTACGCTTATTCTGGCCCAACGATTTCTTTCGATTAGCACCAAAACTATAGCGATAAGCAATATTATCGGCTTGTTGGGCGCTGACATCATTTTGAAGCCAGTAATTCTCGAAGCTAACATGTGGAAAGAAGAATGGATCAATAGCCGCTTGGTTACGATCCAATTCAAAATCTTGTTCACTGGTTAGGTTCTGCATTTCATAAGAATATGGTAGGCGCCAGTCAGTTTGACCGCACAATTGCTGTTGGTTGGCATAATCGATAAGATTGCTGGTTGTACATTCTTTACCACTCAAAGCATCTGAGAGCGAACAATCTGCTGCAAACCCAGGTAACGTTGCTTCCCAATCTTGCCACGAGAATGTCTCAGTATTCGGTTGAATTGCCGTTAGCCAAGTGACCCCTTCATGCGTTTCTTCGTCTGAAACGCATTGCCATACCTTTGCAGCTGTTTCATCGTTAACGGCTACAAAAGCAAATCGGGGAGTTGGCTTGTTTATACGAACCATCCAATCCAGGCTTTGCGCTGATGAACTATTTAAACGTTCGAGTTTAAACTGATCCGCCCCGACTAAAGCTGATGGCGCTCGATAAACAACAAGCCCACCATCAACGCTCACATCTCCCAACGTTGCAGGTTGAATAACACGCAAGGTTTCATCTGCACTCAAAACATACTGATAAGAAAAAGTATCTCCTTGTGTTACTTGCTGCTTAGAATACTTTTTGTCTTTATCCGGCGGCGTTGGATCTATAACGGATGTGTCAGGCTTAGGTGTCTCTGGCTTTGGCTCTGTTGGTAATGCCGTATTACCCGGTGAACTGTCTGAGCCGTTACAGCCAGAAACGAATATAAGTGCTGCAAGCGCACCACTTATTACTTTATTAAAATTAATCATTATTTTTTTGCGATGTAGAAATGAGACGAACACGGAATGTACTTTCTGGGTTACTTCCAGAATTGCTCTCTGACCATTCGGTTTGAAAGGCAACAGCAACATTTATCATTCCGTCATAAGCACTTTCTGTAGACGTCCAGTAGTAGCTGTCAGCCTCTACCACGGTGTCATTAAAGATACTCTTCGTATAACCAGCACGGTAAGAAATGCCTTCTATATCATATGCAAAGCTATCAATCAGCAATGATTTAAGCTCAGATTCAGACGGCAGCCGCCAATCATTACGACCGCATAATGTTTGTGTATTAACGGTTTTAGTATAGGCTTGTACCTGCTCTAAGGTCATTAATGGTGCTTCTTTGTCAATACGTTGCCACAAGATATTGGTATTTGGTACTACAGTCTTAAAGAAGCTATCGCTAGTACAAGCCCACTGTTCTAAATCTTGATCACGTAAAGCTTGGCCTGCTTTGCCGTTTTTAATAAAACGTTTTTTCCAATTTTTATCTTCATCGCCCGCTTTATTAATTTCAGACTTTAACTGTGCTGTTATTTCACCTGTCGAATTATCAGATTCATCAGGTATAACCGCCCCACTCACTAACATTGCAAATCGCGGTTCATTAGTAGAACGAGGTGGCATTTTTACGTGTGCGAAGTCACTGCCCATCCACATTACTAACGCGTCACCCACGGTTTTATTCGAACCTTGCCAATCACCATCAAGGCCGTCATGGCCGTTTAAATACACAGTGAAGTGATTGGTCCAATAAGCTTCATCATAGTTAGCATCCAAGTAAGGGAAGAAGAAACGATCAATCGGCGATTGACGCTTCTCATCATTCAACATCTCAGTGGTTAATACTGTTTTCCATTCATTTCGCGTTGGCATTCGCCAATCTGTTTTGCCGCATAACTTTTGTTCATTGGCTATTTCCACTAAATTATCGGTGTTACAATTTTTATCAAGCGCACAACTTGCTGGCATATAGTCACGGTGATTTAGTGTTCTATCACCCCAGTAATAGGTTGAGTCAAATGCAAAGTCACCGTTCGCTTGCAAGACCTGCCAAGTGAGATCTGAACTTGTATCGGTGACACATGACCAATCACTTTCATCACGAGTCAACACTTGCAGATCAGCGGCTAACACATCGCCCGCTGCATCTAATTTTTTAAAGCGAGGAACAATTGTATCCTTATCTTTTTGATATAACGGCAGTGCATATCCTAGGACTTGATACTGTTTATTACCCACTTGATAATTTATTTTAAAATTATAATTATGCTCAGAAGCCAAACGAGAATGTATTACCGAGCCTTTTGAGCTACTCGAACTAACATTACGCTCTCCTGCTGAATCTATCATCGCTTTTGCTTGCTGAGCTGACTTATTTAACTCGCTACTGCTACTCAGCTCAAACACCATTTTACCAGATACCTGTTCAACATAAGCTCGCCCAAAATTAGTTTTTATATCCGTGACATTCGCCGCAGTTAATGCTGATATCCCCGGAGCATCGAAGGTTACACGGTCAATCGCGATTGATTTAACTTGGTCAACAGTAAGTTCTGTTATCTGCGCTTTATCACTTGAATTCAGCGGATTGGGCTCTGCGGGTTTATTAGGTTGGGAAGGAGTTGAAGGCTGTTGGGTAGCAGATGAGCTGTGAAAATCATGATTACATCCCGACATCAAGATCGCAGCAATAAGTGCTAACAATTGGATAATTTTCATACTAAAGTTCTATCGTGTTTTTTAGAGTGGCGCAGAATATACTCAAGAAAACACAATTGCAAATGAAAATAAATATCATTAACGATCGTATTCATGCGGTAAATCATATCCACGCACAGCCTTAGTCAATAAGAAACCAACAGCTCTCGACGATTTTTTGTCTAAACTGGTGTTTAAACTAAAAAGATATAATTTGATCTACTATCACCATAATCATCTAAGCCCTTCTCCTAAATCTAGATATAAATCAAGTAATTCTAGGTAAACATACTTTTTATTATGTTAGCGACGATAAATCATCAGCAAAGCGCACAATAAATGGCCATTCAATACAAAAATATCGAAAAGCGTTCATAAATAAAGCAGTCAGTTAATAAGAGTATTTACAAGCCAAGGCCACCCTTATATTATACGCGGCATCGGAGGGATGGCTGAGTGGTCGAAAGCACCGGTCTTGAAAACCGGCAACCGTTAATAGCGGTTCTAGGGTTCAAATCCCTATCCCTCCACCACATTAAAGAAAGCCGCTGAAAAATCAGCGGCTTTTTTGTATCTGAAGAAAACTTAGCTTAGTAGGTCAACTATTCACTGCTAGTGCTGCTTTCAAAAGCTGTATGTGAATCGGTACCAAATCTTGGTGCTGAGTACGATAGCCTCCCCCAACAACACACGCCATTGGGATAGACTCTGATTTTGCTAGGTGAATCATGAAGCAATCTCGTTCAAAGATCCCTTGCGTCGATACATTCAAGTAACCCAACTCGTCATCTTGGTGGATATCGACACCGGCATCATAAATGATCAAATCAGGTTGGTGATGCGCAATCGCCAGCTTAGTCACTTGCTCAAAACAACGCAGAAACTCTTCATCTTCCGTTTCGCGGCTTAATGGCACATCCAGATCCGATAATGGCTTTCTTGCTGGGAAGTTTTTGTCGCAGTGGAATGACAAAGTAATTATCTCATCACTCTCTTGGCAGAGTGTCGCCGTACCATCGCCATGGTGTACGTCACTGTCTACGATCAGCACCTTATCAACCTGCTCAAAGGTAAGTGCATGCTTTGCTGCCAACACCAAATCATTCAACAAACAAAATCCGCTGCCGAAATCATGGTGCGCGTGGTGATAGCCTCCGCTCAAGTGGATCGCCAAACCACTTTCAATGGCCATATCCGCAGCTAGGCAGGTGCCACCACTTGAATAGAGCGTCCTTTCAATCAACTGTTCGCTCCAAGGAAACCCGATGCGTCTCATCTTCGCCGCTGGCAAACTCCCAGCAACAAGCAAATCGACATAGTCACTGTCGTGGACCTGTTTGACTTGTTCAACCGATACCGGCTTTGGTTCGAACACTTCAAACATGTTCTTCCAGAGTGGATCGCCATCCATTAGCGCCTCAACCGCGCTATGTAACAACTGGTATTTGTTAATTGGGTAACGATGGCCTTCTGGTAAAGGCAGCTGCGAATAAATTGGGTGGTAAATTAAAGGAATCATAATCGAGTTAATAGCTTATCTTTCTCAAAATCATAACAGCCTCAGCTCTGGCAACAACCCCAATTGCTGATAACAATTATCATTTCCCTTAAATATATTCAGAGAAAGCAATGAAGAACCTAATACTAACCCTTGAGGTGATCTATGGCTCGGCGACAGCAGTAATGTTTTTTTGTTGGGATGCTAATGGCCAGTTGGTGGGCCGTTGATTTTCTGGATTTTAGCCATCAAACTTAACTAATTGAACTGAAAAGGGAATCACCATGAGCGTTATTTTTATCACTGGAGCAAACCGAGGCATTGGTTTAAGCCTTGCTCAGCAATACCTTAAGGACAACCACACCGTTTACGCTACCTATCGTGATACCTCATCGGCACATGAGTTACTGGCACTCACAGAACATCACAGCAACTTAACCTGCATTCAACTGGACATCACTGATTACCAAGCCACCAGCAGACTACCTGCTCAGATACAGCACATTGATATTCTGATAAACAACGCTGGCTATTACGGTCCTAAAGGTCACGAACTGGGTAACACCAACGTAGAAGAGTGGCGACGCGTTTTTGAGGTCAACACTATTGCGCCATTAAAGCTAGTTGAAACACTTCTCCCTATGCTAGAAGCCAGTGACGTGAAAAAGATAGCTTGCTTGTCTTCTCGAGTTGGCAGCATGGCAGAAAACACTTCTGGCGGTGGCTACATCTATCGCTCTTCTAAAGCGGCTATCAACTCGGTTGTAAAAAGTTTAAGCAACGATCTAACTAGTAACGGCTTCACTGTACTGGCACTGCACCCAGGTTGGGTACAGACAGAAATGGGTGGTCCTAATGCTCTTATTGATACAGACACTTCAGCGTCTGGTCTTATTAAAGTCATCGAATCTGCCAACACTGAAGTAAGTGGTCACTTCTTCAATTTCGACGGCAGTACAATAGACTGGTAGGTAACCCATGAATCTTCACCTTCTTACAAACTTCGTACGACACTCACCACTGCTATTAATATCTACGGTGCTCGGAGGGTGCTTTGGGGAAGGTCCTGGAGACTTATTCGATGACTATCAAACCAAGGTAGCCAGAGTACAAGATGCTGAAGAACTCAAGCAAGAATGGGAGTTTGAGGGGTTGCCAAGAAAGCGCGAGCTATCGTTAAACGTCCCCTCAGTTTCTATTGGGCTCATCGACAGCTATCAGCTTCGCCAATGTGGACTTTTCAACCTGATTGCTGAGCGTAACTCAGTGCTCGGAAAAGTCGCGGACGAATTCCGCAATTACGATTATCAAGTTGCTCTACTCGAAGGCGTAGGCAAGTGCTTATCCAGTGATGAGCTAGACCCAGAAATCATCGAACTCTTGAAAGGGATCGAGCAACAGAAGCTCGCACAGTTTCCACTCCATCAATGGAACCTGATCTATGCCAGTGATGCTATGCAGTCACAGATGCGTGGAAGCCAGTGGTTGCGGCATGATATTGGTCAACAAGTAAGGCAGACGAGCGACGCCTTGGAGCATCTCAACCTATCGTTAAATACACCACTTGTTTCGGGTAAGACCACAGAGGTCCAAGAGGTGTTGGAGAAGAGCTCTACCCTTGGGGATCTATACTACTCGCTTGCGCGCGCGTCGGTTGAACTCGATATCATCACCGAGCAACTCACTACTTTTGATGCCAATATCATCTGCGGAAAACAACGCGACACCACTAAGTTCCGTTACCTCAACAATGTCTTTGAGCAACAATATATTGGTAAAGTACAGCCGTACATTGCACAACTGGATGGCTACTATCAACAGCTCGCTCCGCAGCTGGCAATGTTTGACGCTAAACCAGAATTGCACAGCTACTACTTCCCCATCCAAGATACGCACCAAGCCTTTCGCGCATCAACTCGTCGCCATGTTGATTACTGGCAACAGTTATTTGAGCGTTGTGGACGTAAAGTCGGACGCTAAGTGGAACACTTGCAAACGCTAGCTTCTAGAACCTTTTTTAGCTGAGGTGCCTTTCTTAGCATAGGAACCTTTCTTGGCATAAGACTTCTTCGTTCCACCACCTTTACGGCGTTTAAAAGCGGGTCTCTCAACTTTGGGGAGATGACGGAGCGATTCAGGTACTTCCCCCGTTTTCACTCGCCCCATTAAGCCATCAATCTTACTTTCCAGCGCTTGCATGAAAGGTTGATACGCTTGGTTTCGCTCGGCCATGCCTTGCAACTGGTGTTCCCAATGTGCTGTCATGTCTGGAAAGGTCGAATCCTCAGGTAAGGCATGAATCAAGCCTCTACCTGCAGGGCTACTCTGAATACTCTTACCTTGGCGCGTTAGCAGCTGCCTTTTGAATAGCGTATCCAAAATGCCCGCACGAGTAGCCTCTGTTCCAAGACCATCAGTCTCTTTCAAAATAGCTTTCAGATCCTTGTTCGCGACAAAGCGGGCAATACCTGTCATCGCTTGAAGCAATGTCGCTTCTGTGAAATGCTTTGGTGGTTCGGTTTTCTTATCACCAATGACACCTTCACGGCAGGTCAACACCATTCCTTTATCTAGCGGTGGAACTGTATCAGTACCATCACCTTTATCTTCAGTGTCAGTTTTACCCATCAACACTTTCCAACCTAGGTTGATAAGCTGACGCCCTTTCGCAATGAACATACCGCCAGCGATATCAAACACTAACTTAGCATCCGCAAACACAGCCGGTGGATAGAACTGCATCAGATACTGGCGAGCAATTTGCTGATAGATTTTCATCTCATTCGCAGACAATCCATTCACCGATGATTTCTTCGGTGTTGGGATTATTGCGTGGTGAGCATCAACCTTACTGTCGTTCCATGCTTTTGATTTCAGTGAGAGATCTGCGCCTTGAGCACCACTTTGTAGCTCTTTCGCATTATTGGCGATGGCGTCTACAATCGACTCTCGCTGAGAGTAGTGCTCTTTAGGAAGATAGCGGCTATCGGAACGTGGGTAAGTGATAAGCTTGTGCTTCTCATATAAAGACTGACAAGTGTCCAACACCTGCTGAGCGCTCATACCAAAACGTTTGGAGGCATCAATCTGCAACGCAGACAGAGAGTAAGGAAGTGGCGCTGCTTGTTTGCTTTGCTTCTGCTCAGACTCTGTGACGGTTGCAGGTTGGTTTGCGATTCGCTGAGCGACGTTTTCAACCAACTTTCGATTGAGTACACGGCCTTCTTCGTCTTGCCACGGCTTACAGGCTTCACTTGGTTTCCAGCGAGCACGAATATCAAAGATCTGTGCGTTATTTTGGTAAGGAATCAAGGCATGCAAATTGAAGTAATCTTTTGGAATGAAGTTTTCGATCTCTTCATCACGTCTCACCACTAAACCAAGTACTGGTGTCTGCACACGCCCTACCGACAATACGCCTTGATAACCTGCTTTTTGACCAAGCAAGGTATAAGCGCGAGTCATATTCATACCATACAGCCAATCGGCTCTTGAGCGTGCCAATGCTGAAACAGAAAGAGGGATAAAATCACGATTGCTACGCATTTGAGAGAGTGCACGTTTTACAGCAGGTAAGTTTAAGTCGCTGATAAGCAACCTTTCCATCGATTCTTTCTTGACTTTAGAGACTTTGCAGTAATCGATCACTTCATCAACCAGCAGCTGGCCTTCTCTATCTGGGTCTCCGGCGTGAACAATTTGAGTGGCATCCTTCAATAACTTTCGGATCACCGTGAGCTGTTTGCTTGAAGTCTTCCGTGGTCTCAACTGCCATTGCTCTGGCACGATAGGAAGATCGGCCAAGTTCCATTTCTTGTAACGCTCGTCATAAGCGTCTGGCTCAACCTGCTCCAATAAGTGTCCAATACACCAAGTCACCACGTCACCGTTACCACATTTGATGAACCCTTGGTCTTTCTTCTGTGGATTAGGCAGTGCAGCAGCGATCGCGCGGCCGAGGCTTGGTTTTTCAGCAATAATAAGACGAGACATGTTTTTCCGGATGCTACAAACAATTAGGGCCACATTATCTAATGTGGCCCCTAGAAATCAAGAAAAACTGGTTGTTTATACAGTTAGCATTCCACTATTCAGCTTCAGCGTTCTTTATAAGAACTCAACAAACTTAGAGAAGTCACGCTCTGGCACGTTCATTGGCGTACAGCCCGGAGTACCTAGGTATAGGAAACCAACGATCTCGTCGTCGCCTTCTAGGCCAAATGCTTGATGTACTTCTGGGTGGAACATCCATTTACCTGAGCGCCAAAAGCCTTGAAACCCTTGAGCAACAGCTGCCATTTGCATCGCTTGCGCCGCGCAGCCTGCAGAAAGATGTTGTTCAATCGCTGGTACTTTCTCATGTTCGGTGACTTTAGCAATCACGGTTATCACCATAGGAGCACGGAACGGCGCCTTTTTCACTTTCTCGATCACCGCTTCTTCGCTGTCTTCCGCTTCAGCAGCTCGAACCAAGATATCAGATAGCTTCTGTAGCCCTGAACCTTGCGCGATAACAAAGCGCCATGGTGTTAGTGCACCGTGGTCAGGGGCACGCAAGCCCGCTTTGATGATGTTTTCTAACACGACACCTTCAGGTGCTGGATCAGAGAGTTTTGCGATAGAGCGTCGGTTAAGCAGTAGATCCAAAGCATCCATTTGAAGTCCTTACTATTTCTTTATTATTTGTATACTTGAACTTTAGCACAGAATACAAACGATAATAAATCTCAACGACTCCTCATTTGTCCTAAATTGGAAACAAGAAAGGCTCCTAAATCTATGACTTAGGAGCCTTGCTCAAACACCTATCTAGGCAGATTAGATAAGCATTTCTGCCAACAAGATTACGGCTTGATAGCTTTATCTATAACTTAATCGCTAGCTCAACACCTTGACGGATTGCGCGCACAGCATCTAGCTCACCAGCATAATCAGCACCACCAATCACGTGCAGTTTGCCACCGAACTCTTGCCACATATCTTCAAATGGTCTCACCGATACTTGACCAGCACACACGATAACCGAATCGGCATCGAGTACCTGCTCTTTTTTACCAACGCTGATGTGCAGACCTTGGTCATCAATTTTGTTGTAGCTCACGCCACCTAGCAGATTCACACCACGTTTTTCTAGTGTGCGTTTATGAATCCAACCTGTAGTCTTGCCAGGGCCTTTACCAACACGACCCGCTTTACGCTGCATCACCCAAACCGTTTTATCACTGAATGAATCCGGGTAAGGATACAGGCCACCTGGGTGTTCCATATTCTTATCAATGCCCCACTCATGCAGCCAATCGTCTAGACTGTGTGACGTTGGCTCGGTGAGCATGGTTGCCACATCGACCCCGATACCACCAGCACCAACAATCGCGACTTTTTCGCCTACTGGTGTCTTTTCGCGAATCAAGGTTTGATAATCGACCACATTCTCGTGCTCAATGCCTTCAATATTCAGTTTTCTCGGCTCTACACCTGCCGCCATCACCACTTCATCATACTTGAGCAGCATTTCAAACGTGGCTTCAGTATCCAGCTTTAAATTCACACCCGATGCATCGATTTGGTTAGCAAAATAACGAATCGTTTCTCGAAATTCTTCCTTGCCTGGGATTTGCATTGCCAGTCTAAACTGACCACCGATGCGATCGTTCTTCTCTAGCAAATCTACCTTGTGGCCGCGCTGTGCCAATGTTGTCGCACAAGCCAAGCCCGCAGGGCCAGCACCCACTACCGCAATCGTCTTGGTAGCCGGCGCGGGTTGAACAACAATTTCAGTCTCATAACAAGCTCGTGGGTTAACCAAACAGCTCGCGCGTTTCCCTTTGAACACGTTATCAAGACAGGCTTGGTTACAACCGATACAGGTGTTGATGAACTGAGCTTGGTCTTGTGCGGCTTTGTTAACGAAATCTGGGTCAGCCAAGAAAGGGCGAGCCATAGAAACCATGTCGGCCTGACCGGAACTGATAATGCGTTCTGCCTCTTCTGGTGTATTGATACGGTTACAAGTAATCACAGGAATAGAGACGTGTGGCTTCACTTTCTCAGTAACCCAAGAGAAAGCGCCACGTGGTACTTGTGTCGCGATAGTCGGAATGCGTGCTTCGTGCCAACCGATACCAGTATTGATAATAGTAACACCAGCCTCTTCAAGCTTTTGAGCCAGCAACACAACATCTTCAAAGGTGCTACCTTGCTCAACCAAATCGAGCATCGACAATCGGAAGATAATGATGAAATCCTTGCCCACAGCTTCGCGAATCGATTTCACGATCTCTAGCGGGAAACGCATACGCTTCTCATAAGAACCGCCCCACTCGTCGTAACGCATGTTGGTACGCTTACAGATGAATTGGTTAATCAAGTAGCCTTCAGAGCCCATGATTTCAATGCCATCGTAGCCAGCCACTTGAGCAAGTTCGGCACTGTTGGCAAAGGCATTGATGGTCTTTTTGATTTGGCGAGGGCTCATTTCACTTGGCGCAAACTTTGCGATTGGTGCTTTTATACCCGAAGCACTTTGCGCGAATGGGTGCATTGCATATCGACCAGCGTGAAGTAACTGCAAGGCAATTTTCCCGCCGTGTTTATGTACAGCTTCGGTAACAACTTGGTGCGCTTTGGCGTGCTTAACTTTGCTGAATTCAGCACTAAATGGAGATAATCTGCCACGTAAGTTCGGAGAAAAGCCGCCTGTAACAATTAGGCCAACGCCTCCTTTTGCTCGCTCTTCGTAAAACGCGGCGAGTTTATGCAGGCCTTCTTTATGCTCTTCTAAACCTGTGTGCATTGATCCCATCAATACACGGTTACGTAGCTGAGTAAATCCAAGATCAAGTGGTTCAAGTAAATGTGGGTACATGGCAGACATCACTTCTGTTATTTATCCTTGTGGTCTGACCACAGTATAGCTCAATTACCAAAAGTTCAAACGACCGTTTACATTTTTGTAACACCGATCATAATGCTGAAGGTATTAATCGTTCAGAAGCCAAGGGGCTGTTAACCTTTCGAGATTGGTTTTCAGCATCTTGTGGGAAATTTATACAAGGAAGAGGCTTTGATGTGTAGCTGGCCTATATGAAAAGCCGATAACACAGTAGAAATGAACCACAAAAGCTGCCCGAAGGGTTCGTCTAAAATCATTTTATGCTTTGTTGAAGAATATTTGCTTATAATGACTAAACTACAACCTCTTCGCCGCGCCTAAAACGATTTTATATCGAACAAAACTTAACCACCAAAGGTCAACAGCCCCTTATCTGTCTACAATTAACGAGAATATAAATCGATTAACACTTGTTGGTATAGTTTGAGCTAGGGAATTATCGTAGGATACTAAGCAGTTCATATTATTGAGATTAATGGTACTGCTACTTGTTAAAGCAACGTAATCTCACTGCGGAGACAGAATGAAAAAAATATTCAAATTTATAGGTATGTTCTTCAAAGGAATTTGGAAGCTGATTACGTTTGTGCGTGTTGCGCTTGTTAACTTAATCTTCTTACTTAGTATCGCCGTTATCTACTTTGTGTACTTCCACTCAGACACAACGCCACCAGCCGTGCCACAACAATCTGCTTTAGTGCTAAACCTGTCGGGCCCGATTGTTGAACAAAGCCGCTATATTAATCCGATGGATTCCGTTACCGGTTCGCTGCTGGACAAAGAGCTGCCAAAAGAAAATATTCTATTTGATATCGTTGAAACCATTCGCTATGCCAAAGACGATGACAATGTAACAGGTATTGTTTTGGCACTTAAAGAGCTGCCAGAGACCAACCTAACTAAACTGCGCTACATCGCTAAAGCCTTAAATGAGTTTAAAGCTTCAGGAAAGCCAATTTATGCGGTGGGTGACTTCTACAACCAAAGCCAATACTACCTAGCCAGCTACGCAACTAAGGTATACATGTCACCTGATGGTGGTGTACTTCTTAAAGGTTACAGCGCCTACTCGCTATACTACAAAACCTTATTAAAGAAGCTCGATGTGAACACACATGTGTTCCGCGTGGGCACTTACAAATCAGCGATTGAGCCATTCATTCGTGACGACATGTCTGACGCAGCCAAAGAGTCGGCATCACGTTGGTTAGGTCAACTTTGGAGTGCTTACGTTGATGATGTGAGCAATAATCGCCAAATTGATGCGAAGACACTTAATCCAAGCATGGACACTTTCTTGAAAGAGCTTGAATCTGTCGATGGCGATATCGCGAAACTGGCGAAAAAGCTTGGTTTGGTGGATGAGCTAGCCACTCGCCAGCAAGTTCGACTAGAGCTTGCAGATGTGTTCGGCAGTGATGGTCAAGACAGTTACAAGGCACTTGGCTACTACGAGTACCGTACAACCATGCTTCCGGACATGAGCAGTGAATCACACGATGTAGCTGTGATTGTTGCTAGCGGCGCGATTATGGATGGCAAACAGCCACGTGGCACCGTGGGTGGCGATACAACAGCGGCCCTACTTCGTCAAGCTCGTAACGATGACAAAGTTAAAGCTGTTGTTCTTAGAGTGGATAGCCCTGGCGGCAGCGCCTTTGCTTCAGAAGTTATTCGCAATGAAATAGAAGCGATTAAGCAAGCCGGTAAGCCAGTAGTTGTTTCAATGTCTAGCCTTGCCGCTTCTGGTGGCTACTGGATCTCCATGGGCGCAGACAAGATCCTTGCTCAACCAACGACGTTAACTGGCTCGATTGGTATCTTCAGTGTCATCACTACCTTCGAAAAAGGCTTAAATGATATTGGTGTTTACACTGATGGCGTTGGCACATCACCGTTCTCAGGTCTGGGTATCACAACTGGATTAACGCAAGGCGCGAAAGATGCGTTCCAGATGAGTATCGAACATGGCTACCGCCGATTCATCGGTCTAGTTGGAGAAAACCGTGGAATAGATATTGATGCGGTCGATAAGATTGCTCAAGGTCGCGTATGGACAGGCCAAGACGCTATGCAAAACGGTTTAGTTGATGAAATTGGCGACTTCGATGACGCGATTGCAGCCGCCGCTTCACTTGCAGAACTCGAAAGCTACAACATCTACTGGGTAGAAGAGCCACTTTCAGCCACTGAGCAGTTTATTCAAGAATTTATGAACCAAGTTCAGATGTCGATTGGCCTTGATATTCAGTCAATGATACCAAGCAGTTTGCAGCCTATTAGCCAGCAGTTAGCTCAAGATAGCCAACTATTAAGCAACTTTAACGACCCACAAGGCCGTTACGCTTTTTGCTTAAACTGCCAAGTTCAATAATTTAAGCTCAACGCTGTATTATCAAGGGGCGCCTCTGTGTGAGGCGCCTCTTTTTATTACATAATAATTCGCTATAATCGCCCACCTGTTCCCTACATCACACTAAAGTAATAATCGCCATGGAAAGAAAACACATCTATATCGCGTACACCGGCGGCACAATCGGCATGCAAAAATCGCATGATCACGGCTATGTCCCAGTTGCTGGATTCATGGATAAACAGCTTGCTGGTATGCCTGAATTCCATCGCCCAGAGATGCCTGAGTACACCATCCACGAATACTCGCCATTGATGGACTCTTCAGACATGACGCCACTTGATTGGCAAACTATCGCTGATGACATCCGCGCGAACTACGACAAATACGATGGTTTCGTTATCCTGCACGGTACTGACACCATGGCCTACACCGCTTCTGCGTTGTCTTTCATGCTAGAAAACCTTGGCAAACCAGTGATTGTGACAGGCTCTCAGATCCCGCTTGCTGAGCTACGTTCTGACGGCCAAGCAAACCTACTGAATGCACTGCACATCGCGGCGAATTACCCAATCAACGAAGTGACCCTGTTCTTCAATAACAAATTAATGCGTGGTAACCGCAGTACCAAATCACACGCAGATGGCTTCAATGCGTTTACCTCTCCAAACCTTAATCCGTTGTTGGAAGCTGGTATCAATATCCAGCTAAGCAACAATGTTGTGGTTAACGAGCAACCTGAAGGTGAGTTCAAGGTTCATAACATCACACCGCAACCCATCGGTGTAATCACCATGTACCCAGGAATCTCTCACGAAGTGATCCGTAACACATTGCTGCAACCTGTTAACGCGATGATCCTGCTGACTTTTGGTGTTGGTAATGCACCACAAAACCCAGAGCTGCTTCAGCACCTGAAAGACGCGTCAGAGCGTGGGGTTATCGTGGTGAACCTAACTCAATGTTTAGCAGGTAAAGTGAACATGGGTGGCTATGCGACAGGCTGTGCTTTAGCAGAAGCTGGAGTTGTTAGTGGTTATGATATGACTCCTGAAGCCGCACTAGCGAAACTTCATTACCTATTAAGCCAAAGCCTAAGCTACGAAGAAGTGAAAACTCAGATGCAGGAAGTACTGCGTGGTGAGATGAGCTTGTAAGCTCGTTAAGGTTCATCTTGAGGAGCTGCTATTCTATGAAAAGAGCAGCAGTTTAACGTGAGCTAAATCGTTTTATTATTTATAAATAAACGACTTAACGTGAAAGGGTGGCACTGCGCCACCCCTTTGTTGTAATTTAAATCCTAATGATTTGGGTTAACTCTCACAATGTCTTCTTGATCTGACTTAAACTGTTTTTTGAGTTCAGATTTAGACTTAAAGCTAATTTCGCCACCAGCAGCAATTGTCATGTGTTGAGCTTCGGAGTTATGTTTAGATTGGTATAACATAACCGCTTGCATACACGAATCACGCTGCTCTTTAGAAAGCACTGTTCCTTCTGGCCATTTACCCGTTTCAACTGCGTAGGTTAAACGTTCGTAGACCTCGGGTGTCATTGCGCTAAGAAGTTGTTCTGCATCCATGGTAAAGCCTTAGTTTTAACAATTTTCACCAGAAAATAACCCGTAACAGAATTGAGTCAAGAACCTGACCAATAATAAGTGCATTTGATCACAAGTGAAGGAATATGAAAATTATGAAATGGTTGGCAATTGGCCTATTACCTTTCACTCTGGTTGGGTGTCTTGAAGGAAACAAAAATACCGACCAGCTGTGCCAAAGCAATCCTGGATTGCGATGCGAACAGCTAAACATGAACGACGGACAGTGCCGCGTGGTGCGTACCGACCTTATCTGGCATCGCTTTGAAGTTCAAAAACACCCAAGCGAAAGCAATAAGATCAAAGAGTTCGAATTAGTCACAGCCTATAAAAAATGTCTTGAGCTTGCCGCACAGATAGAAACGATCGATCAATCTACACTTCAAGAACGTCGTTTTACTTCTTTAATGCACAGCATCGAAGAGTCTGAACGTATTGTCAGTGAACTGTCTCAATCAGACACGCCAGAAACACTCTACTTCTTGTGGTCACAAACCGGAGATACCAACGCTAGACGCAGTTTCTTAAAACTGGAAGGGACGGAAGCGTTAAATACAGCAGAGATGCAATATGCCCTAGCAACGTTCTACACTACTCGAGACCATGTTAAGACATTAAAACTGCTTAATAACGCATTGACCATATCGAGTAACTCGAACGTCAACACTGAAATTTTTAAGTCGATGGCTAGTATTAACCACAGCTTAGGTAATATGGAAGAAGCGTATGTATGGGCAATGGTCGCTAAATACTTTAACGTACCTATCGCCTCTGAATCTGAGCTTTCCGTTTTCTATCGTTTTGAAAAGCCAAAATATAAACAGCTAAATCAAGACGCAGACAAAATCGTTGAAGCGATAGAGGATGGCACTTACACGCCTTCCATCGTACCTAGCTACTGATAGAGCGATCGCAATTTTCTAACGCAAACGTCATTTGATTCTCTCTTAAAGTAAAAACAGCGACCATGGTGGTCGCTGTTTTTATTTGTACTAAAGTTACCTCTCAAATCTTGAGTTACTCATAACTGTTTATCGATAAATGCGATCTGTAAGGATTAAACATTAGTGACAGGTTATTTCGTACTTTCGTCATTTTTGTTGAAAATTAACGACACAGAATTAACACAAAAACGTTCGCCAGTTGTCTTAGGACCATCAGGAAAAACGTGACCTAGGTGGCTATCACAAGCACTACAACGAATCTCTACACGCTTCATTCCGTGACTTAGATCTTCTATATAGCGTACTGCTTCGTCGTTGATTGGTGCATCAAAACTCGGCCATCCACATCCCGAGTCATATTTATTATCCGACAGAAATAAAGGGGTTTGACAACATGTGCAGCTATAAACACCCGTCTTATGGTTGTGTAACAACTTTCCGCTAAAAGGGGCTTCAGTACCACGTAAACGACACACTTCAAACTCATCGTCTGTTAGGCGCTCACGCCAGTATTCATCAGGCTTTTTCATATTTTTTTCCTTTTGAATCACGTTAATATCTCTCCACATTATCACTTATTATATTTACTTTTTTCTATAAAGGCTTGCATATGAGTCGTTTTGTAGCACATACTTTCTCACAAGAAAACATTCTACATATACACTCATAAGTGAATCGTCATTTAGAGGTATTTTACCCAACTGGAAGGGTACAGAACCACTAGCAATGGTCAACTTTCAACCACTTACACTCGATTGTTAAGAAAAGCGTCGCTTTTTTTTGACATTAAACAAGTTAAGTCGGATTATCTATTGCAGATTTAGACTGGATTCTGTAATTTTACTACCAGTTATCTTTAATCAGAAATTAAGTTGTGGAGCAACTACAATGACTATCAAAGTAGGTATTAATGGTTTTGGCCGTATCGGTCGTTTTGTATTCCGTGCATCTGTTGAGCGTGCTGACATCGAAGTAGTGGGTATTAACGACCTTATCGACGTAGAGTACATGGCATACATGCTTAAGTACGATTCAACTCACGGTCGTTTCAACGGTACTGTTGAAGTTAAAGACGGTAACCTAATCGTTAACGGTAAAACAGTTCGCGTAACTGCTGAGCGTAACCCAACTGACCTTAAATGGGACGAAATCGGTGTTGACGTTGTAGCTGAAGCAACTGGTATCTTCCTAACTGACGAAACTGCTCGTCAGCACATCACTGCTGGTGCGAAGAAAGTTGTTCTAACTGGTCCTTCTAAAGACGCAACTCCAATGTTCGTTATGGGCGTTAACCAAGACACTTACGCTGGTCAAGACATCGTTTCTAACGCTTCTTGTACTACTAACTGTCTTGCTCCTATCGCTAAAGTTCTTAACGACAAGTGGGGCATCGAGTCTGGTCTAATGACTACAGTTCACGCTACTACAGCAACTCAAAAAACTGTAGATGGTCCTTCTGCTAAAGACTGGCGCGGTGGCCGTGGTGCTTCTCAAAACATCATCCCATCTTCAACTGGTGCTGCTAAAGCTGTAGGCGTTGTTCTTCCAGAACTAAACGGCCTTCTAACTGGTATGGCTTTCCGTGTACCAACTGCTAACGTTTCTGTAGTTGACCTAACTGTTAACCTAAAAGAAGCTGCATCTTACGAAGCAATCTGTGCTGCAATGAAAGAAGCTTCTGAAGGCGAAATGGCAGGCGTTCTAGGTTACACTGAAGACCAAGTTGTTTCTCAAGACTTCATCGGCGAAGTTAACACTTCAGTATTCGATGCTAAAGCTGGTGTTGCTCTAACTGACAAATTCGTTAAAGTTGTATCTTGGTACGACAACGAAATCGGTTACTCAAACAAAGTTCTAGACCTAATCGCTCACATCTCTAAGTAATTACTACTTAGATAGCGTTTAGCTAGACTGTCTTTGAGAAAAGACTGAAAATAAAAGGCGGCTCTAAAGTCGCCTTTTTTGTACCCGTTGTTTATGAAGCACTTCTGCACCGATGAAGATGATGCTTAACAAATAGCACGTTTCTCTGGGAAGAGATTCAATTCAAATGCGAGAACTACCTAACTCTTTACCTGAGTTTGAGCATCTCGAATTTGAATTCAATTTCCCTTAAGAAGGATTATGTAATGGATTTATCAACTCTTCCTACACTGGCTGTGCTTTCTGACAACGTGACAATTGTTGAACACCAAGGTGTAAAACTGGTTCGTGTTCGCCACGACAAAGCAAATGCTGCCATTTCATTGTTCGGTGGCCATGTTGTTTCATTCCAACCACAAGGCCAAGAAGACCTGATTTGGATGAGCCAACAAGCAAAGTTTGACGGCAAAACAGCGCTGCGTGGTGGTATTCCAGTATGTTGGCCTTGGTTTGGTCGCATTGCTGCACCAGCACACGGTTTTGCTCGTTCAAGCGAATGGCAATTAGTTGAACACCGTGAAAGTGAAGCGGGTGTGATTGTCAGCTTAAGCCTGAAACCTAGCGAAGAGACTTTAGCAGTATGGCCTCATCAGTTCGACGCTCGATTAAATGTTGAGATTGGCGATGAGCTTAAAGTGACTTTGGATGTGAAGAATACCGATGAGCAGCCATGGACTTTCTCTGGCGCACTGCACACTTACCTAAACATTGCAGACATCCATAACACAACAACCACGGGTATGGGCGCTGAGTACATGGACAGCCTGCAAGGTAGCAAGATCTGCCAAGGCGGTGCTGAGCTTGTGCTAACCGACACCATTGACCGAGTGTATACTCAACCAGAAGCTCAAATCTTGGTTACGGACAAAAAACTTGAGCGTACTCTATCAGTTGAAAACCAAGGCCATAACTCTGCGGTTTTGTGGAATCCGTGGGCAGAAGGTGCTGCTGGGATGGGTGACATGCAAGACGATGGTTACCTAACCATGCTATGTGTTGAATCAACACTGCACGCGCCAAGTTTAGAAGCAGGCAAAATACTTCAGCCTGGCGAGAGCCACCAGCTGATTACAACGATTTCTGCTCAGTAACCTATTCAGGAAACTGTTCAGTCATCAGTTCACTACGCAAGATACATTAAAGGCCGGTTCACTCCGGCCTTGTAATGCTCTCAATCGGCTAACGATCAAACTTAACTCTCAGAATATCGAACTAACGTATCTCTATAGAGTGACAGCAGCGCTTTATCGTGTACTTTAATGCCGACCTTCTGCGCCCGGAATGAACTCCACTCATCATTCATGTAACTGCGCTGGTCGCTTTTCTGTATGGTCATGCCCTCTGCAGGTCCATCAGTGACCACTCTAACCGCACCACTTCGACACTCAAACAAAGAAGGTTGGATGACATAAGCAATGGCTGACGGATCATGAACGTGACAGCCTTCCATTCCCACTTTTTCAGAGTAGAACTTCAAATAGTAACGGCTTACATTCCAGATGAACTGCCCGACCTCTCCAGCATCATCTCTTAAATCATCCAAATATTGAGCAGTAAAGAAGCTCTCCTCTGTTACATCAAGCCCGATAACCGTCACAGGCCATGATGCCGTGAAGACCTTGTCTGCAGCATGAGGATCATCATGTATATTCGCTTCAGCAAACGGCGTCACATTACCTCTGTGGTCATTTTCGCCAAAGGCACCGCCCATAATGACCACTTCCTTAACCAAATCGACAATGTCAGGATCAGCTTCCAACGCCAGAGCAAGATTAGTGAGAGGCCCAACAGCCACGAGTGTAATCTCTCCCGGCTCAGCACGAACACTATCAATAATGAACTGATAAGCGGGCTTCTCAATCTCTGAAACATCTAACGCGCTTGGCACTTTCACATCACCAAAGCCCGCTTCGCCATGTACGACTACGGTAGCGCCAACTGGGTCTCTGACTAAAGGCTTATCTGTGCCCTTTGCCACCAGCGCATTCATACCAAACTTTTGCTTTAGATAAAGCGCATTCTGAGTGCCGTTGTCTATCGTCGCATTGCCATAGACCGTCGTAATCCCGACCAGCTCAATCTCTGGATGAGCTTCAGCAAATAAAATGGCCATTGCGTCATCGATGCCTGGATCTGTGTCGAGGATAATTTTTTCTTCATATCAGTTTTTTATTCACGTTATTGAAGAGTGAACCATACCCAGAAAAACGGCAGACAAACGTGACCGAAATCGAAGCAATGATTTTTAATGTTGTCAGCCCCAACACGCCGTATCTCCAAAGCCACTATGGTGGCTTTTTTATTTAGCCTGACGGAGTCCTTTTTGATAGAATCTGCCACCCTACTTTATGCTCTGAGATCGTCATGCACTACCAATGCCCTCTGTGTCACCAACCTTTATCTCAAAACGATCGTACGTTTAAGTGTGAAAAGAACCATCAGTTCGATTTAGCAAAAGAAGGCTACGTCAACTTGATGCCTGCACATCATAAACGTTCAAAAGATCCAGGTGACAACAAAGAGATGATGCAAGCACGTCGTCGTTTCCTAGAAGGCAACCATTACAATCCTATGCGCCAAGCAGTTGTCGGATTATGCTCTAGCTACCTGCCAGACACAGATCCTAGACTGTTGGATATTGGCTGTGGCGAGGGATATTACACCAATGAAATCGCGTTGAATCTTCAAGATAAGAGCGGTGCAATTTTTGGCCTAGACATTTCTAAGATTGCTATCAAATACGCGGCTAAACGCTACCCAGCAGTCGACTTCTCTGTTGCCTCTAGCCATCGCCTACCCTTTGCTGAAAACAGCTTAGACGGCATTCTACGCATTTATGCACCATGTAAGGCAGAAGAGCTCCAACGCACAATTAAAGACAATGGTGTCGTGATTACAGTAACACCAGCAAGCCGACATCTGTATCAGTTGCGTGACGCCATTTATGATGGTGTGCGTTTACACGATGAAGATCCTGAATTAATCGAAGGTTTTAATCTTGAGCACCAAGAGCATCTAAACTATACGATGGAACTATCGGGGTCTGATGCATTCGACCTGCTACAGATGACGCCGTTTGCTTGGAAAGCGACTGAAGAGTTTAAACAACAACTCACCAACGCAGAGCAATTCAACTGTGAAGCTGACTTTATTTTAAGAGTGTATCGCAAACAGATTTAATTGATATTGATTATCGTTTGCGTTGAAATCTCATCTTGCCTCCTTTAGTATGCGTGTTCTTCAAGGAGGCATTTCATGCAACGTATTATTCTTATCGGATTAGCCACTCTTCTCACAGCTTGTGCTAATCAACCTTCAGAAAACAGTTCTCAAAAAGTGGTTCAACCGGAAAGCGTTTCCACCTACTACGATTACCAGTTTGCCTCACCACAAGGAGAAGCACTCTCTCTCAACGCTTTACCTCAAGGAGTGCTAGACGCTGACGTCATTCTTATTGGCGAATGGCACACTCACTCCGCCATCCACCGCTTTCAAACTGATTTCTTAAAAGCGCGTCAAAATGCAGACTCAAACATTGCCCTATCAATGGAGCAATTTACTCGAGATCACCAAGACACGCTTAACCAATATCTAAACGGTGAAATTGGCGAACAAGTACTTATCTCCAAGGCTGCAGCTTGGCCAAATTACGAAAGCGATTACCGCGCATTAGTAGAGTTCGCAAAAGCGAATGACTTAGATGTTATCGCGGCAAATGCGCCCAAACCCTTTGTTCAGTGTATTGGTCGTAAAGGATTACCTTACCTAGAGCAGCTTTCTTCAGAACAGCGAGATTGGGTTGCGACTGAGGTTAATATTGGCGATAGCCCTTACAAAGAAAAGTTCATGGCATCGATGCATCACGGTACGCCAGAGCAAACAGAAAAGCAGTTTGCCGCTCAAGTAACTTGGGATGAAACCATGGCGGAATCGATTGTCGATTACCTAGCAACGAACCCTGACAAACAAGTGATTCATGTCGCTGGTAAGTTCCATACTGAAGGTGGGTTAGGCACAGCCGCTTCTATCTCGCGTCGTAATCCTGACCTGAAAGTTGCCATCATCACACCGGTCGAAGCCTTATCTTCGGATTCAAGTGATTACCAACTACAAGTATTGTCTCCACCCGTGCGTTTTGTTCAGAAAGAGAACCGTATGAAGGCATACAAACACCTGTCTAAACGCACCTCAAAACTACAATGTGACTAAGCTCGCTTAGCTTCTTAGGTTAAACATGGGTATCGGCATAGGAATTGCTTATTTACCAAGCAGTTTTAATTAAGCAGAAGAAAATGTCATGTGCGAATAAAAAAACATCACTATCGATGATTAATTGCACAAGTTTTTCACACCTCTGCCGATACTATATTTAAGGATAGGTAAGGAGAGCTATATGACGCCAGTAGGAACGAGTAACACTCAGCTGTATTCACCTTCGCAGATGAACGCTAAGAGTTCAGCTAGCGAAGCTGAAAAGCCTGCGCCGTTGAAGGTTGAGCAAAACACGGTTAAGCTTTCTGAAGAGGGCAAAGCGCTCTTATCTGCCCTTAAAGAAATCGATAAAGAAGCGAAGAAAGTTGAAGCAGAAAACGCGACCGTTACCGATAAAGTTGAATCATTTGCTCACGGCGCTCTAGGTATGGATCACCCAGACAAGATCGAAGAAGAGAGTGACGGTTCTTATTCAGCGGGGCAATACCTGTCCGCAGCGGCAACGGTCGGCGGTATTCTGCTAGCTCTAATATAGCCTGACCTGCTTAGTTCTTTGAACGTATTTCATTCAAAATAAAAGCGATTTGTCGTAACGACAATAGACCCGATTAGGTCAAAAAAACGAGTTCATTCCATAATTCCGCTCTCATTTAAATGGAATAATACTCGTGAGAAACACTTTTGAGCTTATCGATAAGCCAACCTTCTTTGGTGCGATTGCACTACTCCTTACGATAGTTTTCCCGCTCATTCTGTTCCCAGTTCAAGGTGCAGATTGGATTGCGATTGCGAAAACATTTATGACTGACCAACTTGGTTTTCTATACCTTGCGCTCGGCCTCGCGGCTTGTGCATTTATGGTGTATGTGGTGTTCAGTGATATGGGACAAATTAAACTTGGCGAAGCTGGTGAAGAGCCTGAGTTTAAAAACGCTTCATGGGCTGCAATGCTGTTTTGTGGTGGTATCGGTGCAAGTATCTTGTACTGGGGCTGTATTGAGTGGGCTTACTACTACCAATCCCCTCCTTTCCAACTAGAACCTGGCAGTGAAGAAGCAGTACGCTGGGTAGCGACCTACGGTCTGTTCCACTGGGGGCCTATCGCATGGTCTATCTACCTAATCCCGACTATACCTATCGCTTACTTCTTCTACATACGTAAACAACCTGTTCTAAAGATCTCAAGTGCATTAATGCCTGTTCTTGGTGAACACCGTAGTCAAGGCGTACCAGGAAAGGTCGTTGATATCCTATTCATTTTCGGCCTATTAGGCGGCGCTGCAACAACCTTAGGTTTAGCAGCTCCTCTAATCACTGAAGGCTTGAATCACCTGTTTGGCTTGCCGAAAAACAACCTGACACAAGTGACTGTTCTTTTAATGTGTACTGCTATTTTTGCTTACTCGTCTTACGCGGGTTTAGAAAAAGGCATTAAGATCCTAAGTAACATCAACTTCTGGGGTGCAATGGGTCTATTGGCATTCGTACTGCTTGCCGGCCCGACGATCTTCATGCTGGAAACAGGCTTAGACTCGATTGGTCGTCTACTGTCTAACTTCTTCGTGATGGCGACATGGGCTGAACCATTTGGTGGCTACGGCACATTCGAAAACACGCACTTCCCACAAGACTGGACGATTTTCTACTGGGCATGGTGGCTAGTATTTGCACCAAGCATGGGTCTATTTGTAGCACGTATCTCTCGCGGCAGAACCATCAAACAAATGGTGTCAGGTTCTATCTTCTTTGGTTCTCTGGGCTGTTTCCTATTCTTCATGATATTGGGTAACTACGGTCTATCTCTGCAGCTTTCTGGCGAGCTAGATGTTGTGGCTGTGCTTAACGATGAAGGCGCAACCAAAGCGATCTTCTCGATGCTAACGCAGTTACCGATGAGCACAATCGTTATCGCAGTGTTTACACTACTGTGTATCATTTTCACTGCGACTACCTTTGACTCTATCTCATACATCCTTGCTTCTGTTGTTCAGAACAACGTGACAGAAGAACCAATGCGTTGGAACCGTATGTTCTGGGCATTCACACTGTCGTTCTTATCAACGATTCTGATGTTCCTGGGTGGCTTGAGTAAGTTACAAACTGCAGCGATTGTTGGGGGCCTACCGCTACTGGCTATCTCTGTGATGCTGATGATTTCAGCAGTGCGAGCAACTAGCCTCGATTTACGTCACCAAGATGCGTACATCGAACCAACCATCAATATAGAGGAGCTGCCGGACATGGATCCATGGTCAGCTGAAGGCATGGCACTGGCTCAGTTTGAGAAAGAGAGAGACGCAGCGCAAGAAGCCGCAGAGCTTGAGCGTGTTGCTTATACAGAGCTAGCAGCAGTGAAAAAAGAAATTCGCGCTTATGTGCTAGAACAAGGTTCACAAATGGAAACTCACGAGTTACCAGAGAACCTGCAGCAAGCACTTGAGCAGGCCGAGAGTAATCTTAGTGCCGCACAAGCGAAAAAGGTCGAGTTATCTGAGCAGGCTCAGAATGCTCGAATCGCGTTCAACCAAGTGGTTGCAGACTTACCGTTTGCTTGACTTTAGCCATGACGCTGCCCACGAGTTTAGGCCCTCCTAAATAATCCAAAGGCTCACTGAAATGTGAGCCTTTTTTATTTCTATTCCAAAGATTTGAGTTATTGCTCAATTTCACATTTATAAAATAAATATAAAACAGATTTGACATATTCGAGTGTTTTAATGACCCCGCTTATATAAAAAGGGATAAATAATGAAGCAATTTATGATACCTGTTATTGCCGCAGTGGCTACGTCAACAATTTCATTCAATGTAGTTTCAGCAGAGATCAAAAATGTCATTCTAATGATTGGCGATGGTATGGGACCTCAACAAGTTGGCTTATTAGAGACTTATGCAAACCAAGCACCTAACTCAATCTATAAAGGTCAAAAGACCGCCCTTTATCAGCTTTCTCAAGAAGGCGTTATTGGTTCATCTCTTACCCACCCAGAAGATGCGATTGTGGTCGACTCTGCTTGTTCCGCAACCATGCTTGCTACAGGTATCTACACAGGTTCAGAAGTTATTGGTATTGATTCCCAAGGCAATCACGTAGAAACCGTGCTGGAGAAAGCAAAAAAAGCGGGTAAAGCAACCGGGCTGGTTTCCGATACGCGCTTAACTCATGCTACACCTGCCGCATTCGCCGCGCATCAGCCACACCGCTCTCTAGAAAACTATATCGCTAGCGATATGCTGGAAACAGGTGTCGATGTGATGCTTTCTGGCGGGCTACGTCACTGGATCCCTAAGTCAACCAATGACAAAGGCGAAACCTACAAACAACTTGAGCAACTGACCCAAGGTGACGTTTACCTCAAGTCAAAACGTAAAGATGACCGAAACCTTCTTGCTGAAGCCCAGAAAAACGGCTATCAGTTAGCGTTTAACCGAGACATGCTCGAAAAGGCTAACGGCGACAAACTACTTGGTCTATTCGCATACTCTGGCATGGACGATGGCATCGTATATAGCAATAAAAAGCAGAGTGGCGAACGCACACAACCGAGCTTAAAAGAGATGACGCAAAAAGCGCTTAACGTCTTATCAAAAGATGAAGATGGCTTTTTCCTAATGGTTGAAGGCGGTCAGATAGATTGGGCTGGGCACAGTAATGATGCGGGTACTATGCTGCACGAACTGCTTAAGTTTGATGAATCAATTCAAACGGTATACGAATGGGCAAAAGATCGTGAAGACACCATCGTAATCGTGACTGCAGACCATGAAACTGGCTCTTTCGGCTTTAGCTATTCATCAAGTAAGCTACCAAAGCCACAAAAACGACCAGGAGAAGCCTTTAGCGATCGTGATTATGCGCCAAACTTTAACTTCGGTACCTTCGATATTCTTGATGGTTTATACAATCAGAAACAAAGCTACTACGGCATGATCAGTGAGTATCAAAAACTCGACAAAGCAGAGCAAACGCCTGAGAAATTCGCTGAGCTCGTGAACCAAAATAGTGAATTTCCAATCACCGCAGAACAAGCGAAAAAGGTTCTAGCAAGTAAGCCAAACCCATATCGACTGGCGCAACACAAATATTTGTCGGCAGAAGAAGTGCCTGCTATCAACGATTTCGATGCCTTCTTCCCTTATAACGATCGCGGCAACCTACTTGCTCGAGAACAAGCAACAAGTCAAAACATCGTTTGGGGTACAGGCACACACACCCATACACCTGTGAATGTGTTTGCTTGGGGACCAGCAGAAAAGATATTACCCGTATCAAAAATCATGCATCACTCAGAGCTTGGTGAGTACATCAAGCAACAAGTAAATTAGCCTGAGATTTTTTGCTAACTTCACTTAACGCCCTGAGGGGCGTTTTTTTGTTCTAAGAGTTAAAGCGCTTAAGAGTTTAAGAGTTTAAGCTAAGTAAGTTTCGAATTTAGGTGACGCCAAATAGCAAAACAGCCGCTGTTGAGCGACTGTTTTTCAATCATTAACGATTTGGGTGATTCAAAATGTGGTCTTCCCAATCCACAACATCAATCTCGTATACGACTTTGTTGCGAACGCTTTCACCCGCAGCGTGCATTTCAGACTTAGAACCTGTGATTAATGGGTGCCACTCTGGGATCGGCTTAGATTCGGATAGAAGACGGTAAGCACAAGTATCCGGTAGCCAATGGAACTCGTCGATCTTGTCACGAGTCAGCTTCAAACACTCTTCACCTGAAGTGAAACGGTTTGGGTAGTCCTTACAAGAACACGTTTTGTCGTTCAGCCAGCTACACGCTACATTGGTGTAGTAAACTTCATCGCTATCTTCATCCATAAGCTTATGTAGGCAACACTTACCACAACCATCGCACAGAGATTCCCACTCTTGCTCAGACATCTGCTCTAGTGTTTTTTCTTGCCAAAATGGATTCGTCATAGGATTACTTCTTACTCTTTTTACTGGGGTGCGTGTTATACCGCTAGCCCATAAAAAGTTCAAGGATAATAATTGTTCATTCTTTGATCCAATCATTAGCTGTCACTGCCATTATTTTTTGCTACTATCGCGCACCCTGTTATTGAGTGAGTTTAATTTGATGGAATGTCGCCTAGGTTGTGGAGCATGCTGTATTGCTCCGAGTATTACATCTGCTATTCCTGGAATGCCGAATGGTAAGCCTGCGGGTGTACGCTGCATTCAGTTAAACGATCAGAATCTTTGCAAGCTGTTTGGTCAAGACTCTCGTCCTAAAGTATGTCATCAATTCAAAGCTTGCCCTGTTATTTGCGGAAAAACCGATCAAGAAGCACTCGACAACTTAATCGAACTTGAGGCAATCACTTAGTCATCCCTCTTCCATTTTCTGACATCTATATGCCCAAGATTTCACAATTTTGCGAAACCTAAACTATCTTGTTGATACTGTTACAGATTAATAAGGTTCGTTATGAACA